>DSDB01000470.1 GCA_011057845.1 Phycisphaerales bacterium
ATTGGGGTCGGCCGGGGGTTGGGGTTTGTCGGCGAGGGTCTTCGTTTCGGTGGGTGCGGCCGGGGCCTCGGCGGCCCGGCCGCTGGGGATGGCAAGGAGCACGCAGGCGGTCAACACAACTCCAATGGCAGGCATACGTCTCATTTTCCAGGTTCTCCTGTATTCAAAACGACAGACATCTGTTCCGTCGGCCCGCATCCGCGGACCTACGAGAAGGGCATTATAGCATCGGCGGGGGGCGTTTTCCAGAGGCATTCAGCCGTTTTGCCCCTGCGGGGGCGGCGGCGGATTTTGTGTTTGATGGGCGGCCGGGAGGGCCTTAGAATAGGTCGTGAGTCCCGGCAGGCCGGGTTTTGCATTGTGACCATGGTGGGAGTCAGGCGTCATGAAGGCTGTAGGAGCAATACGCGGCGCGATGGTTGTGGCTGTGTGGTTGTCGGCCATGGCGTCGGCCGTTCCGGCGGATGTGATTGTGCTCAAGGAGGGCCAGCGTCTGGTGGGGGATATTGTGCTGGAGAAGGACAGCAAGCTGTACATCGACGTGGGCGTGACCGTGCTGGCGGTGCCCCGGGAGCAGATCGAGTCCGTGGAGTACGCCGATACAGGCCGGGTCGGCGATGCGGTCGAGCCGAATCAGCCTGTCGGCGGGGGCGAGGCCGAGGCTGAACTCCCCGGCGCGAGCCTGTATCGGACGGCGAATCTGAAGAAGGCGACCATCGAGCAGTGCGTTGCGAGGGTGGCCGAGGCGGTCGTGAAGGTCTCCAGCGCGGCGGGAACGGGGTCGGGCTTCTTCATCAACGAGCAGGGGTACGTTATTACGAACTACCACGTCATTGAACGTGAAACCCGGATTTCAGTGGTGGTCTTTCGCAAGGGCGCCAAGGGCTATGAGCGGCAGACATTCAAAAAGGTCAGGATCATCGCGCTGAATCCCTTCGTGGACCTGGCGCTGCTGAAGGTCGAGGACATGGGGCTGAAGGCGGCGGCCTATGCGCACTTGGGGGATATGGAGAGTGTCGAGGTGGGCGAGCCGGTGTTCGCCATCGGCAATCCGCTGGGGCTGGAACGGACGGTCACCAACGGCGTCATCAGCACCAAGAGCCGCGTGTTCGAGGGGTTGGTGTACATCCAGACGAACGCGGACATCAACCCCGGCAATTCGGGCGGGCCGCTGTTCAATCTGGCCGGGGAGGTGATCGGCGTTACGAATATGGGGTATATCTTCTACGGCGGGCTGGGGTTCGCCATTCCGGTCAACTATGTGAAGGACTTTATCGACCACTATGAGGCCTTCGCGTACGACAAGGACAATCCGAATACGGGCTATCGTTACTTTCAGCCCGACGGCCGCCGCAGGCAGGACCGGCCGGAGTTTCTCCGACACAAAGATACAACGGGCGATAGCGGCGGCGCGCCGCAGCCATGACAGGTGTTCTAAGAAGACTCAGCATCAGGAAGGGCCTACGATGAAATTGCACGGGATGTTGACGGGGCAGCGGCGGCTGTGGGTGGTGATGGTGTTGGCGGCGGTGTTGTGCGGAACGGGCGGCGCGGCGGTCCCCAAGACGGCGCAGTTGCTGCCGTCGAAGACCGTCTTTCTCGTGGAGGTGGAGAACTTCCAGACGCTGTGGGATCAGTTCAAGCGGACGAGCTTCTACGGGCTGTACATGGATCCGGCGATGAAGCCGTTTCTCGATGATTTTCACACCAAGCGCAAAGACAAGGCCTCCAAGGCGGATAACGAGATCGTGCAGATGATCTTCGGGGCCGGTACGCTCCCATCGGGGCGCGTGGCCGGGGCGGTGGTGCTGCCGGAATCGGGGACGGGCGAGCCGGCCTTTGTGGTGCTGGCCGAATGGGGCGACAAGCTGGCGACGGCCCGCGAGGCGATCGAGAAGATGGTCTCCCAGGCGGTCGACGACGGGGCGCGAAAGAGCCGCCAGGAGTATCGGGGCGTGGAGGTCACAACGATCACGACGGTCGATGCGCCACAGGTCGGCAGCGGTAGCGGCGCCGCCGCCGGCCAGGAGACCGACGCGGAGGCGTCCGGCCCGGAATCCGTGAGCTACTGCTTCGTCGGGGATTGCCTGATTGCCGGCGATCAGATGCCGGTGATCGAGTTTGTCATCGCCCATATTCAGGGGGCCGGCGGCTCGACGCTGGCCCAGTCCGATGACTACCGTTCGGCAATGAAGGCGGTCGGCCCGGATCATGATGCGGATCTGTACCTGAACATACGCGAAATGGTGCGGATGCTGACCGCTGAGAGTCAGGGCGGCCAGGCCATGATGATCGTGGAGAACCTTGGTCTGGACAATGTGGTCTCGCTGGCCGGGGCGCTGGGGGTGGCACGGCAGGCGGACAGGACGTCGGCGCTGCGGCTGCTGCTGAAGGTCGACGGGGCCAAACGAGGCATTTGTCGGATGTTGGACATCAAGTCCAGTCCGCTGCAGGTGCCGAAGTTCTTCCCGGCGGACGCGACGTCGGTTTTCTTCCTGAGTCTGGACGTCAAACAGGCTTTCGACGAGTTGATCGCCACGCTCAACCGATTCTCTCCGCAGTACGCCGCGATCGCGCAAATGCCGTTTATCCCCATCGACCCGCAGAACGGGCTGTTCGGCGACATCAAGTCAGCGATTATCGACAACCTGGGAACGGACCTGGCGATGGCCGGCAAGGTGAGCAAGTCGGGGTCGGCTCTGGACCCGGCGGCGACGCTCAGTGAGATGGTCGTTGCGATGACCGTTGGCAACCGGCCGATGCTGGAGAAATCCCTCAGCGCGGTTCACGCCATGATGTTGTCCAAGGGCAATCCTGAAATGCGCCGCGAGTTGTTGGGCCATACGATCTATCGAATTGACCTGCTCAGTCTGATGGGTGGCGGCGAGATGGAACAGACGATGCCGATGACGATGGGCGCCGAACCGCCGGCTCCGCAGATACCGACCCTGGCTTTCACGATCACCGACTCGCACGTCATCGTCGGGTCCGAGGCGTCGGTGGAACGGGCGATTCGGGCGATGGCGGGGGCGGACGCCGGGACGCTGGACTCGGCGGCGTGGTATCGCCGGGCCCGCGCGGCGATTCCGGCGATGGTCGGGCTGGCGGGTCTGAGCGATGCGGCCGCGGCCGGCGAGCACATGTGGCAGCAGCTCCGCGAGATGGACGCCCTGGCCAAGGGCGATCATTCTGAGCTGCAGTTGGGCATGTCATCCGCCGGGCCGCAGATCCTGTTCGCCGGATCGGAAGGCTTGTTTGACTTCTCCCTGCTGCCCGAATTCGACAAGGTCCGCAAGTACTTTGGACTGACCGCGGCATACGGTATCTCTCGGCAGGACGGGTTCTTTTTTGAGGTCAAGGTGCTCGAACCGGCGCGGTGACCGACCGGGCATAAGGGCGATGCCACGGCGTGTCCGCTCCTGGCGGCTTCTCCGAGGATGTGTGAGAAGTGGCATGGGCAAGATGCCCATGCTACGGAGCCGGCTTCTCACACACCCTCTCAGTGGATGACCTTGTTGAGCGGGTAGGTGATGATGCCGGAGGCGCCGGCGCGTTTGAGGGCGGGCACAATGGTCCGCTCGACGGAATCGTCGAGGATCACCTCGAGGGCGACGTAGTCGGAGTCGGCCAGGGACGAGACCGTGGGGCTCTTCTCGGCGGGCAGGATGGCGATGATGTCGTCGAGGTCGCGTTTGAGGACGTTCATCTTGAGACCGACCTTGCCACGGGCCTCGATGGCCGCCGTCAGGAGGATGCAGATGTTCTCAATCTTCTCGCGTTTGAAGGGGTCCTTCCAGGCGGTCTTGTTGGCGATGACGCGGGTGGTGGAGGTGATGACGGTGTCAATGACGCGGAGGTTGTTGGCGCGGAGGCTGCCGCCGGTCTCGGTCAGTTCGACGATGGCGTTGACCAG
>DSDB01000349.1 GCA_011057845.1 Phycisphaerales bacterium
CCGGCGGAGGCTCTTCAGAACGTCTGACTTCGCAATCTCAAGCATGTTGGCTTAGTATCAAGGTGTTGATGTTATGTCAACGAGACCACCCATGCTGCTGATAATACGACGTATTCCTTGTAGCATTAGCGGCACCCACTGACGACTTTGGGCGCTTCTGACGCTTAACTGCACCTCAGTCGGCACGGACAACTCGAAACATCCGCCCATTGTAGCGGGCCAAGTTCGACAGGCCGGGGGCACTCCAGCGGGTGATCGTTTCGCCTTGAGGTGCCACGATCACCACGCTGTTGCGGTAGGGGACCAACTCCAAGCCAATTTGCCGCTTCAACTCGGCGAAGCGTTCAAGATCAGCGCGCGCGGCGTCGCGATCAGCCCCCATTTGTGCCAGCTCCGCCCCCATTGCCTCGATATCAGCTGAAAGCGCGGCCTCACGGCTCGCCAGGCGCAGTGAGAGTGCTTGCAAGGCGGCTTCGCCTTCGGACCTCGCCTCGGCGATCAGCTGGGCATTTTCCGCACGGATGCGGCTGGCCTCGGTGCGTGCATCAGACATCATTCGGCTGGCCATGCCTGCGATCAGGATCAGTGCCAGAAGTGCTCCTAGTGCCAGCAGAACGACGCCGAGGCTGACTCTACGTCGTAGCCCCGCGATGCGCTTACCTTCTGCCTCGATGGCCTTGGCCAAGGTTGCCCGAGATGCCTCCAAACCCGAAAGTTCTGATCGCGCCTTGGCCAATCCCTCCGCCAACTTGCCCAGATCATCGGCAACTGCACCCTGGGCCTCCTCTTTTCGCTGCCGAAGTTTCGCGAGACGCGCATCCAGATCATTCACGGCTGCAAACCGCGATTTTGAATGATCGCAGCCTTCACCGGCTTCGCCGCCTCTTCCTTGACGGCATCCTTTTCGGGCCGCGAAAGGCGCGAGGTTACGTTCGCCCAAGTGTCATGTAGAACCTGCATCGTGTCTCTGGTCAACTCGATCACGTTGAGGTCCGAGGCTCTCTTGCACAGATCGTCGTCCTTGATGATCCAGACCTTGGCTTTTTCGGGGTGCGGGCGCACCGATCCGTTGAGAACACCGAGAAACAACTCCAGCACGACCCGCCCTGCCTCGCGCGCGGAGTCGCGGAGGTTTTGAGCGCGTTCAGTCTCGATCTGGGCAAGCGTGTCACGCAGACGGCGCGCTTCGTCTTCCGTCGCGGTTTGAGCCTGCCGGAGGGATGCCCTGTCCTCTGCAAGAAGCCCTTGTTGACGTGCCTCAAGCGCAGCTTGCTGGCGTTCGATCTCTTGTTCTACGCGTGTCTCAGCGGCACGGGCGGTCTCTTCGGCCTGCTTCCGGAGACGTTTGGCCTCCTCTCGGTCAAGATCAGCCTCCTCCAGCGCTGCTTCTGCAAGATCCAGCTTTTCGGCGATTTCCTCGACCTTGGCTGCGAGTGATGCTTCCAGACCATCTTCGGCGTCTACCAGAACACCCAAGCGCTCCTCCATTTCGCGGATGACTTTAGCTTCGCGCCGAGCGGCCTCCTTTTCCGCTTTCCATTGCTGGCGGCTTAACCTCCGGCGCTTCGGGCCGGTGCGTGTTAGCCCGCAGGGCAAACTGACCTGATCGAAGTAGTCATCCTGAATCTCGCGGGCCTTGGCGCGATAGGCGGCGTTACCCATCTTCAGCGCCGCCTTGTCGTCGTGGCCAGCGGCACGCGCCACCTCCATCGCCTCCTCCTTGGAGCGCCAGGCAGGATTCAAGTCGCGCGCCGAACAGGTCGGGTCATCCAATGGCAAGATGTAGGCGTGCACATGCGGATGCTTTTCGTCCCAATGGGCAATGACACTGACAAGCTTTTCACCAAAAGTCGCTTTAAGCCATGCCGCATTATGGTCGCGCCACCGCTCATACTCTGCGCGGGCCTCGGGGGTGGCTTTCACCAGTTCAGTTGGAACCGGGTAAGATGCGACAGCCGTCAGCAGCGTGTGCCGATCCTGCCTAATACCGCGACGCGCCATCCTACCATCCTTCAGCGTCACCTGGACACTGCCAGCCGCAACCATCTCGTCATGCAGACGTTTCACTTCTTCGACCGGAATCCCAAAAATGGTTTCAGGCGGAACGGGATTTTTGACATGCGTGCTGAAGGCTGGCGTGCGAGCAGCCTCTTCAAGCACCTGCTCCACAAACTGCCCGCCGGGGTTTTTCTTGCGAGAGAAGCTCTGCAAATGCACGAATTGGGGACCGGACATCACAGCCCCACAGTTGCGTGGCAAACACAATATTGACCGACTATTATGTTGGCGAGCAACATGTCGGGCAAGACGCTGCGCCCCTGCACCCAGCCAGCGGCTGCGCCGCCGGTCCCACCGGGACCGAAGCCGCCGGCGGCGGCTGCACACCTGTTCCTCCGCCAGCCTTGTGGTGGGCGCTGCGGAACATGTGTGCGAAGAGGTCTCAATGAGCGAGGAAGCTGTTCCATCACAGGCACCCCGCAGCTTGTGCTTCACCAAGTGTGATGAGATTGCGGTCCATTGCCTCCTGCACCTGAGCCTTCGTCAGGTGCTGGCACATCCCGTGGCGCGCCCTGATCCAGCCTGCAATCTGTTCGGCACGTTTGACCGCTGCCGCTTCCGCCTGACCCCGAGCGAGCCGCAGATCATCGACATGACGCTGCCACTTTCGATCCCGCAGCCAGTTGTCGATGAAGGCGACCTTGCTCCTGGTGAAATCCGCGCTCTCTGCCGAATAGGCTCGGGCGGCTTCCACCAGCTCATCCCGGGAAACCTGCCGCAGGATGTCCTTTACGAGTTGGCGACAAGCCTTTCGGTCGCGCCTGCGGTCCTCAGGGTAAGCCGCCCAGACAATTTCCAGATCAGCATCCGCCTCCTCTGCGCTGGAAGGATATGGTTTAGAATATGGTTCTGATCTGTTCCTATAACATTTGCCCTCAGGGGCCGATGCGCTGCCCTCAGGGGCAAATGCATCATCTGCCGTTTCGGGCTGCTCCATTTGCCCTTCTGGGCAAATCGGTTCGCCCAAAGCGTACCAGTTCGCGCGCTTGAACCGATCCTCGGCGAAATTTCCCTTCAGGATCAGCCCCGCCTCGACCAGTTTGTCGAGCGCAGTCCTGATCTGCTTGGCGGTCAGATAGGGGAACTGCTCGTCGAATGCTGCCAGCGAGTTGTAGGTCCAATAACGGCCATCATGAAAGTTTCGCCGGTTCGCTTCGTTGTGGCGCACCCAGAACACGAGGTTGCGGTAGACGACCGCTGCGTTGATGCCTACCTGCATCGCGACTTCTGGATCGAATGTGTGAAAAGCGGCGTCGGCTTTGATCTCGGAGCGGCTCATCGGACCGGCTCCAAAAGGTTGGACAAACCCCGGTTTTTCCGAATGAAATCAATGGGGGGTTTACACCCTGTTGGACAAATTATGTCATTGATTTTATTGAATAGTGCCCGCACCCTACGGGCTGCCACTTCTTCCTGTAAGTCATTGTTAATCATGGGTTATTACCTCTCGTTGTCCAACGGGTCAGAAGAGTTGGACAAATTCTTGAGCCTCGCGAAGCCGCTGTCGGCAAGTTTTGAGCGACTTGCCGCCTTGGTGTAGGTTGCAGCCTGTGACGTATCGGTGTGCGCCAGAAAGGCCGCAATCTCATTCTCGGTTGCACCGGCAAGCGCTAGCCTTGCGGCCCCTGCCTTGCGTAGCCCGTGTATCGAGCCGGGGACTCCGGCTTTCACGCACTTATCACGAAACCAATTCCCGAAGGATTCGACCACGTACGGCTCCTGGCTAGGCTCAGGACCCATTGATTGGCTTGATGCCGCTGCCTCTGCGTGATTCAAGACCCCGCGCTGATGGGGAGCACGATGAGCAATCTTTTCTGGCTGACAGACGAGCAGATGGAGCGGCTGA
>DSDB01000377.1 GCA_011057845.1 Phycisphaerales bacterium
GAATGAGACGCCGTGGCTGATGAAAAGGGCCAGAAACATGAGCGTAACGGCGCGGGCGCTGCAGAGAACGGTGGCGATAGCACCAACGAGCATCTGCAGCGGCCCACAGAAGCACGGCAAGGTGGGGCGGCCGACGTGCATAACGTGGCCCCTGCCGAAGATGGCAAAGACGAAGATTCCGTGGACGGCCGTGAAAAGCCCATAGTGAATGGTGAAAAAGGGGATGATGAAGAACTTGCCGATATGCTCGGCGGGGCTGGACACAGGGGCCAGGGCCATCCGAAGGACATTGTAGAAGCCCAGGACGACGTTTTCGGCCCAGTAGAGCAGCAAGACGGCGAAGACCTCCCAGCCGAGGAACAGCACGCCGAAGACTGGCAAAGCGTTGACGGCGATGAGGCTGATAAGCGGCAGCTTGGTGGTGAGTCTGTTGGTCATGTCCGCGGTCTCCAGATTGGATTTGTTGGAGCTTCCGGGAGGATTCTACGGGGCGGCGTCGCGGCGTGCAAGGGCTGATGCTGGAAACGCGACGGTCTCTGTCAGGCGACAAGGAGGGTGGCGACCGGGCAAATTCTAACGCGGTTGCGGGCTTTGGGCCGATAAATTGCTAAGATACCGCATTGAGGGTGCGTTGGCAGGTCTGCACTCCAATGGGCTGATGCGCTCTAAGTTGCTTATTGACAAATCTTTATGCTTGATGTGTTGCTTGAGTTTGAGCAGACGGCCGCCGGGCTTCGGCCTGTGGTGCTGATTGTGCCGGGTCTTGCGCTGGTGATGCTGGGTCTGTTCATGTGGCTGGGGGGCCTCGGGATACGCCGAGCCGGGCCTGCGATGGCGGGCGTCGTGGTCGGCGGGACACTGGGGTATTTCGTTATTGGACGCAATGTCGGGGCGGCGGCGATTCTGGCGGTAGTCTGCGCCCTGTCGGCGGTGGTGGTGGAGAAGGTGTTTGTCATGGTCACACTAGCGGCCATGGTGCTGCTGGTGGGGCTGTTTGTCTTCGCCAGTGTCTATGGTGAACTGCCCGAAGGCGCCGTCGGGCTACCGGAGGTGGTTGTCGAACGGATTCCGACCGAAACCATTGCCGAGAGCCTGGAGCAACTGCGGGCGTTTGTGGCGGAGCTGCTCTCATCCGTCTGGGAAGGGACTTCAGCGGTGCCGGTGTACGGTTGGCTGGGGCCGGCGGCCGCGGTGGCCGTGGTTGTCGTGCTGGGCCTGCTCTTGAAGCGGGTGGCGGCGGCGGTGTGCTGTTCGATGCTTGGGTGCATGATGATGTCCTGCGGAATGGGGATGCTGCTGCTGTACAAGGGCTCGTCGCCGCTGAGCCGGGTGGCGGGGCGTGCGGGCCTGTATGGAGCGGTTCTCTTGGGGATGACCGTTTTTGGTGCGGTGATTCAACTCGTGTTGTGCGGACGCAGGGAAGCGGCCGTAAAAAGGGCCGACAAGGGCAAGGCCCAGGATGCGTAAGATAGACCAATGGTGCTCTGAGGAGATAAGACCATGGAGTATGTGACGATACTTGCGGTGGCGGCTGAGAATGGGTCGGAGGTCTCGAATGAGACCACGCCTCCGGTGCAGGCGATGTGGGACCTGGTGACGGGCATGGGGCTGATGGAGGCGCTGATGTTTATCGCGTTCGGCTCGGTATGCCTGTTCTACGGCTGGCGGGTCTTCAAGGTGCTCGTGGTGATTGCGTTTTCACTGCTGGGTATGGCGGCCGGGGTCATGGCGGTCTCGAAGATCAGCGGCTTTGACAACAAGGTGATTGCGGGCATGGCCGGCATGGGGCTGATGGCGGCCCTGGCGATACCCTTGATGCGCCATGCGGTGGCGATGCTCGGCGCCGCGGCCGGGGGAGCCATGACGGCGGGTCTGTGGTATGCGTGCAATCTGACGGACAAGTATATCTGGGCGGGGGCCCTGATTGGCGTGATCGCGGGGGGCATGATCTCCTTCATCGTCTTTAAGATCGCGGTGATCCTGTTCACGAGCCTGGGCGGGTCGGGGCTGATGATGGTTGGGATATTGGCGCTGCTGCACCTGTATCCCTTGACGAACGAAGAAATTACGACGCTGGTCAATGAGAAGCGGTGGTTTGTGCCGGTGGCGTTTATTGTCCCGACGATACTGGGGATTATCATTCAGAATAAGCTGGTCAAGACGCACAAGGAGTGGGACCTGTAAAGGCCATCAAAACACAAAACTCAAAGTTGTTGAAGCCGCGCTTCGCGTGACGGAGATTTGTTGGGATGGATCTGGGGAAGTTGGAGTTGGTTCTGGCGGGGCAGGCGGCTTATCGGGGCAGGCAGGTTCGCAAGGCCTTGTTCGGGGAACTGGCCGAGGACTGGGGGCAGGTCAGCGTGTTGCCGAAGGATCTGCGGGGGCAACTGACTGCCCAGTGCCCTATTGGGATCGAGGCGGAGGTCTCACGGACAGCCGATGGTCGCAGCGAGAAGGCCCTGATTACACTGCATGATGGGCGTCGGGTGGAGTGCGTATTGATGCGGCACGGGGATGGACGCAACACGGTCTGCGTGTCCTCGCAGGTGGGCTGCCCGCTGGACTGCGCGTTCTGCGCGACGGGCAAGATCGGATTTGAACGCAATCTCGATGCGTGGGAGATCGTCGAGCAAGTGGTGCTGTTTGCCCGTCGGCTCAAACCCCACGGCGACAAGGTGACGAACGTGGTGTTTATGGGGATGGGCGAGCCGTTTCTCAATTACGACCACGTGATGGATGCGGTGCGGATGCTCAACGACCCGGAAGGGTTTGCCCTGGGGGCCCGGCGGATATCGATCTCGACGGTGGGCGTGACCGACGGGATTCGACGACTGGCGGCCGAAGGCGTGCAGGTGAATCTGGCCGTATCGCTCAACGGGCCGGATGATGGGGTCCGCGCGCGGATTATGCCCGCGGGGCGGAAGTACCCCGTGGCGGCCGTGATGCAGGCGGTCGATGAATACGTCCGCGCGACGGGGCGGCGGGTGATGTTTGAGTACATCATGATCAAGGGGTTGAACGATTCGGATGCCTGCGCGAGGTCCCTGGCGAAGCTCTTAAAGGGGCGACTGTGCGTGGTCAATCTGATTGCGTACAACGCCACGGGCGCCTTTGCGCCGTCCGATACAATCCGGATCAAGGCCTTTCGGTCCATCCTGGAGGCGGGTGGCCTGGGGGTGACGCAGCGATACCGCTTCGGCGGCCGGATTCACGGGGCCTGCGGACAGTTGGCCGGCAGGCGAAGGGATGAATGAGCGTAGGACTTGTCATTACCGATCTGCGGCTTGGCCGTTGACGAGAGCGGGGGAGTGTCGAGGGCGATTGAAATGGGGGGTTGTCCGGCGGTCGGAGATGCGTTACATTGTCGGCGTGGCAATTCTTACGCAACGCCATATAGTCAGGAGGTACTGATATGGGCTTGACAGGTGTATCCCGACGCGGGTTTCTTAAGACTGTGGCCGGGGCCATAGGTTTTCCGTATGCGATTACGACGGGGGCCCTGGGCGGCGCGGGGCAGCCGCCGGCCGGTGAGCGCGTGGTGATGGGGTGTATCGGGCTGGGGGGGCAGGGTACGGCCGGGATGGGTTGGCGCGGGTCCGATGCACCGAACATCGACTGGGTGCCCAAAGGGGGCTTCATGGCCCGCGGGGTGCACGTCGTGGCGGTCTGCGATGTCAACCGCAACAATCTCAACCGCGCCAAGATGCTCGTGGACCAGGAATACGGCAACAACGATTGCCAGGCGTACCACTATTATGAGGAACTGTTGGCGAGGGAGGATATCGACGCGATCCTGTGTGCGACGGGAGACCGCTGGCACAGTCCGATATCCATTGCGGCCGCCAAGGCGGGCAAGGATATCTACTGCGAGAAGCCGATTTCCTTGACGGTCTACGAGGC
>DSDB01000508.1 GCA_011057845.1 Phycisphaerales bacterium
GATAGGGTCTTCCACCGTGACGATGTGCCGGTCGAAATTTTCATTGATGTAGTTAATCATCGTCGCCAGCGTCGTTGTCTTGCCCGAGCCGGTGGGGCCGGTCACGAGGAACAACCCTCGCGGACGCCGGCACAGAGCCGCACAGATCTTCGGCAGGCCGATCTGCTCGAACGACATGATGTTGGTCGGAATCAGACGCAGCACCATCGCGATATTGCCCTTCTGGCGAAATACCGCGACGCGGAAGCGGGCCTGGTCGCCGAAGGCGAAGCCATAGTCCGTGCCGCCCTCTTCCTGGAGTTCCTGCTGATTGCGTTCGGGCGTGATGGATTTCATCAGGCTGGTGGCGTCATCGGCGTCGAGCACCTTGGTCTCAAGCGACCGCAGCCGGCCGTGGATACGAAATACCGGGGGTCTGCCAACAGTGATATGAATGTCCGAGGCCCCTTGCGTAACGCACGCCTGGAGCAGCCTGTCCATGTTGACGGTTGTTGCCATACCTGTGCTACCTCAAATCCAATCCCGGCGGCCGGGACTCAAGTATCCGCCAGTCCTTCGGCCTGTGTGATGCCGGCGACTTCCTCCGGCGTCGTCATCCCTCGATAAATCTTTTCGATGCCGTCGTGCAGCAGCATCTTCATGCCCCCTGCGATCGCGGTCTTCTTCAACTCAGTGGTATTGGCCCGTTTGAATGCCAGTTCGCGCAATTCCGTGGTCAACTCGACCATCTCGAAGATGCCGATACGCCCCTTGTAACCCGTGCCCTGGCATGTGCTGCACCCCTTGCCCTTGAAGAACTGGCGTTTTTCGGCCTCCTCGGGGCTGATACCCAGCAAACGCAGATGGTGCGGATCGGGGTTGGGATCGGGCGCCTTGCACTTTTTGCAGATCAGACGGGCCAGTCGCTGGGCCATGATCGCCTGAATCGAGGAGGCTACGAGGAACGGTTTGACGCCCATATCGATCAGACGCGTGATGGCGCTGACCGCGTCGTTTGTGTGAAGCGTGCTGAACACGAGGTGCCCGGTCAGCGCCGCCTGGATGGCGATATCCGCCACAATCCCGTCTCGAATCTCACCGATCAGGATGATATTGGGGGCCTGGCGCAGCATAGCCCGCAGGATCTTGTCAAACGTCAGGCCGATTTCATCCCGGACCTGGCACTGGTTCATGCCGGGGAAGTTATATTCGACGGGGTCCTCGGCCGTGATGATCTTCTTGTCGGGCCGGTTCAATTCCTGAAGGGCCGCGTACAACGTCGTGGTTTTACCGGATCCTGTCGGCCCCGTCACGAGGAAGATGCCGTTGGGCCGCTTGATGATCTTCTGGAATCGTTCGTAGTCGTCCTTCCCGAAGCCCAGCGCCTCGATACCGATATTCACCGCGTCCGGCCGCAGAATACGAAGCACGATGCTCGGACCGTGGGTTCCCGGCAACGACGACACGCGGAAATCGATGTCTTCGCCGCCGATTTCCCGCTTGATGCGGCCGTCCTGGGGCAGCCGCTTTTCCGCGATGTCCATTCCGGACAGAATCTTGAAGCGCGTCACCAGAGGCGCCTGCATGTTCTTGGGGATATTGTCCTTCTCCAGGCAGACGCCATCCACGCGATACCGTACACGAACACGGTCGGCCATCGGCTCGATATGGATGTCCGACGCCCGCATGAAGTAGGCGTTGTCGATAATCAGGTTCACCAACCGGATGATGGGACCCTCGTCGTCGGCGCCGGCGGCCTGGGCCTGAAGCGTCGCAGCCTGCAATTCGTGGCCGGCCTCGGCCAATTCCGCGGCGGTGGCGTCAATTGAATGGCGCAGCCGATCATCCTCGGTCTTCTTCTCCTCCTGCACCGAGTCGTCGATGTGCCGTCGGATCTTCTCCGGGTCCGCCAGATAGCACTCCAACTCCGTGTTCAAGCGGAATCGAATCGAGTCCAGCATCTCCAGGTCCATCGGGTCGCCGATGACGAGCTTGAGCTTTCCGTTGCTCATGCTCAATGGCAGCACGTTGTGCCGCTTGATCAGGTCCTCGGGGATAATGGACGCGGGATTGGCCGGCAACGGCGCGCGATCGAGGTCCACGTACTTCATCTCAAACTGCTTGGCGATGGCCTTGTACAGCGTTTCCGTGGTGATTAGTTTCTGGCTGACCAGATACTCCCCCAGCCGTTTGCCGTTCGTCTTGGCCGCCTTGATCGCCTTAATCAGCGGCTCTTTCTGAACGATGCCGGCTTTATAGAGGATTTCACCCAGATGTCTGCGTTGCTTGGCCATGTACACCTCGTCCGGTCGACACCCTGACAAGCTATTATAGCAGGTTTTCACGCATAAGTCAACCGGCCAGTTCCTGCCGGAGAATGTCCAGCGCCGTCGTCGCGGCGCGCAGCCGAACCGCTGCCCGCGGTTGTCCGAACTCGCAGCGTCGGCAATATAATCGGTCATTGGCGGCCAGGGCAATATACACAAGTCCGAGGGGTTTTTCGCTGCTGCCGCCGTCGGGTCCGGCTATGCCGGTTATGGCGATTGCATAGTCCGCCGCGGCGGCCTTGCGGGCTCCCAAAGCCATCGCTTCGGCCACCTGTTGGCTGACGGCTCCGTGCTCAGCGATCAATGCCGTCGGCACACCCAGCAGGGCGGTCTTGGCTTGGTTGCTGTACGTTACCCACGACTGCAGGAAGTACCGGCTGGCTCCGGGAACGTCCGTAATGAGCTTCGCCAGCAGCCCGCCAGTGCATGATTCGGCCGTTGCCAGTGTCATTCCGCGGGCCGCCAGCATCCCTCCGACGACCTCGGCCAGGGTCTGATCCTCCACGCCGAACACGGCCGGGCCCAGCATTTCCCTGAGCAACTGTTCGTCACTTCGGGCCATACCCAGGGCCTCGCCCTCACTTGGCGCCGTGGCGATAATGTGCATTGTTACGACGCCCTGCGATGCCGTCGAGTTGATCAGCGGATTGCGGCCCCGCGCCATCAATGGACCGACGACTTGGGCGATATTCGACTCCCCCGTCCCACAGCATTGCAGTTTTCGGACGACGATATGTTGACCGGCGTTCAGTGCCTTCAGTGTCGGCTTGATACCATCGGTGAACATCCGCTGCATTTCCGATGGCACGCCCGGCATGGCGAATATCCGGCGGTGTTCTCGCTGGGCTGCGATTCCCGGGGCGGTTCCCACGCTGTTATGCAGGGCCTGCGCCCCGGCCGGCAGGTAGGCTTGGCGTCGATTCGTGGCGGCCATCGTCCGTCCCAGGGCTGTGAAGAAACCTGCAATCCGGTCGAGCAGGTCCTGGTGGAACACCAGTTGGACCCCGAGCAAGGCGGCCAGCGCCTCCCGCGTCAGGTCATCCTCCGTGGGCCCCAATCCCCCCGTCACCAACACGACATCCGCGTCCTCGCAGGCGGCCCGCAGCGTCCGGACAATTCGCTCGACCTCGTCCCCCACAATATAGCCTGAGACCACCGGAGTATTCAAGGCGAGCATCTCGGCGGCCAGCCATGCCGCATTTGTGTCGACGGTTCGCCCGCTTAATAGCTCGTTTCCAATACTGACGATTGATACCTTCATAAACTCTCGGAGCCTGTACGCAAGACGGACAGTCTGATGACTCAGTCGATGGCCACACGACGGCGACCCCTGCCTCCTGGCCGAAACAGCGCAACCGCCGTAAGCGCAGAATACCCACCCCATCAGCGTGCGGGCTTTCCTTCTACCCCGGATTCGCCGCAAATGCAAGCAGATTCTTGCCATAAAGCAGAGTATCGCCAGCACCCGTTTGCTGTCGATATAACCGGGTGCTGCCAATCCGGGAAAAAATCAAGTAATATAAGCCAAAGGCTTGCACTTCCGTGAATCCGAGGCTAGACTTTAGACGATGGAAAAGGTCTGACAGGCTA
>DSDB01000549.1 GCA_011057845.1 Phycisphaerales bacterium
AAGAAAGCCCTCCCCAACGCCGACGGTCTGGTCACGGGCCTGTTCAGCATCATCAGCAGGGGCAGTATGAGCGGAAGGCAGAGTTTCGCCGCACTGCACCCCGGTTTCCTTGACCAGGCCTATCTCAATCGCATCGCCGGCACGGAGTTGACCCTCGTTACGAGCAGCGAAGCGATTCAGGTTCCCAACAAGGACGGTCTCTGGCAGGCCCGCGAGGGCCTGACCAGCACCGAGGGCGAAGCCCTCTCCCCCCGATCCGGCCACACGTTGATGGTCACCCGTATCGGCATCAGGAGAAGCGCCATCCGGGAAGCCGGCCGATTCGCGATCAGCCAGGTTCGCCTCGTATGCAAAGAACGATCCGCCAGCCAGGATCCCTTCGAAGGCACCGGCGTGAATGTCTACCCGATCGGTCACATGGCCTCGGCCAATACCGTCCAGGTCAGACGTCTGCTGGAAGTCGTCGCCCTCAGCAACGAGGACTTCGGCGAGGAAAACATCCGCTACATTGACTTCGTCTTCAACGTACCCAACGGCTATGTACCCGTCCTGGCGCAGTTCAAGGGCAACAACTCGGTCAGGCTTTCCGCAATCGCAACCGGCGATCAGATACCCGCCCCCATCGGCCTGCGCCAGGGCACCCCCGCGGACGCCACCGACACCGGTCCGGCCAATGGCGACAATCGGGCCGGTTCCTCGGACAACCGGCGAGGCGGCTCCTCCGGGCGGACCGGCCTTAGCCCCGTCGGCGAGCACCTTGTCGGAGGCGCCCTGGATGAGGACCTCCGACTGGATCGGTAAGAGGCTATCTCAAGACCCGACCCGCCTTCGGAGCAAAGCCGGGAATCCCTCGTTTTCGACGCTCAGACCCTTGCCTTCGCTCAGGGCAATAGTCCTGAGATAGACTCGGAAGGGTCCTCTCACTATGTGCCCTGTCGTCGCACCGGCCCAACCACCTTGCTGAAACCGCCCCCGGGCCCGCGCCGCATCACCGGCCGCTCCGCCAGCCCCCCCACCGTGCTTATGCACACAACGCCATCTGCCTGACATCGGCCTCCATCAGGTGCTCCAGGTAAGCGTTAAGGTCTTCCTCACTGAATCGGGCCAGAAACTCGGGCTTGGCGGTGCGATTAATCTCACAGATGCAATCGATCAATTCCCTTTTGCTCATGCGTCGATCCTTTAACTACCGTCTCCTACTCGCGTCAACCCGTCCAATATCGTCCCCGCCCCGTTCATTTCTTTAGCTCCCGCTCGACTCCCGCTTCTGACGCCCCATAACCGAATACACCACATAATCCCGTCCAGGCAACAGCCCCCCCAATATATGGACGGGCCTCCGAACCGGCCGAGCCAGGCCAGCCGACTGTCCAATAATATGTTCTGATTTCTCACGCCCGCCACGCCCGAAAAAAAACACTTTTTCCCCGAACGAGCCATTCCGATAATTGCGTTTCGTTGTTCGCGCCGGCCGGCCTCTGTCGTCGCGGAGCCCCATTTGGGTCCTGAGGCCAAAAAAACCTTGTATTGGCCCCCAGCAGAGGTTAGGATGTTGTGTTTTCGGAAGACTGCATAGAAATACACTCTGAGACTTGACTGGAGGCGTAAACGTGGCCAATACC
Organism: Phycisphaerales bacterium; assembly: GCA_011057845.1. GTDB lineage: Bacteria > Planctomycetota > Phycisphaerae > Sedimentisphaerales > Anaerobacaceae > UBA2266. The sequence goes on from DSDB01000549.1 coordinate 1,623, forward strand.
AACGACATTCGCAATATCGTACTCCTCGGGCACGGTGGAAGCGGCAAGACCTCGTTGGCTGAAGCAATACTCCACAAGACCGGCGTAACCAACCGTCTGGGCAGCGTCGATGAAGGCAGCAGCACCTGCGACTACTTCGACGAGGAGAAAGAGCACAAGCACTCCATCCTCGCGGCCGTCGTGCACACCCAGCATGCCGGCAAGCTCCTTAACATTATTGACACGCCCGGCTATCCCGACTTCGTCGGCCCGGCTCTGGGTCCCATTTCCGCCGCCGAGACCGCCGTTATCGTCATCAGCGCCGCCGCCGGCATCGAGACCAACACCCGCAAGCTGTTCGAGCTGGCCACGCAGGCCGGTCTGGCCCGTATCATTGTCGTCAACAAGCTCGACGCGGACAACGTCGATCTGGGCGAACTGCTCAAGGATATTCAGGACACCTTCGGCGCCCCCTGCCGCTGTGCGAACCTGCCGGCCGCCGGCAAGTCCGCGGTCATCGACTGCATCGTCAATGAGAGCGGCGACAGCCCCCTCATGGACGTCGCCCAGGCCCATACCAACCTCATCGAGAGCGTTATCGAAGCCGACGACGAACTGATGGAGGCCTACCTCGGCGGTGAGACGGTCTCGGCCGACAGGGTGGGGTCTGTCTTCGTCAAGGCCCTCCATGCCGGTACTATCATCCCCATCGTCTTTACCAATGCGCGGGCGGAAGTCGGCGTTGCGGAACTGCTCGATATTATCGCCGCCTATACGCCTTCGCCTGCTCAGTCGCTTCCGGCGAAGCTCAACAACGGCGATCAGGTCGTCGAACTCAAGGCTGATCCATCGGGCCCTCTGGCCGGGCTGGTCTTTCGCATCACCTTTGATCCCCGTTCGAATATGAAATACAGCACCCTCCGCATCTTCAGCGGCACGCTGAAGTCGGATACCGCCCTGCTTCGCAACGACGATAAGAAGAGCATTCGACCGGGCCATATCCTCAAGTCCCAGGGCGGCGATACCTCGGAAGTGCCGGCCGGTGTCGCCGGCGATATTGTGACCCTTGCGAAGGTCGACGAACTCAAGACCGGGGACCTCGTCCATGACGGCAAGGCGGCCGGCCGGTTCCGGATGGTCCCGACGCCGACGCCGATGTTTTCGCTCGCCATCGAGCCGGCGACCCGCGGCGACGAACAGAAGATCAGTTCGGCCCTCGAGAGACTCTGCGAGGAGGACCCCTGTTTTCGCGTCAGCCGCGACCAGCAGACCAAGGAACTCGTCGCCAACGGCCTCGGCGACCTGCACCTGCGTATCGTCATCGAGAAGATGGAGAAGCGTTATAAGCTGGCCGTCAACACCAAAGAGCCCAAGATCCCCTACCGCGAGACCATCACCGGCAAGGCCGAGGGTCACTACCGCCACAAGAAACAGACCGGCGGCGCCGGGCAGTTCGGCGAGGTCTATCTCCGCGTGGAGCCGGCCGAGCGGGATTCCGATCCGCCGCTGCAGTTCAGTTGGGACATCTACGGCGGCACCATCCCCGGCCAGTTCGAGCCGGCGATCCTCAAAGGCATCAACGATGTGATGGACTCGGGCTTCGTCGCCGGATTCCCCCTGCAGGACGTCAAGGTCTCCATTTATGACGGCAAGCACCATCCCGTTGACTCCAAGGAAGTGGCCTTCCGCGCCGCCGGCAAGGGGGCCTTTATCGACGCCCTCCAGAAGGCCAAGCCCGTGCTGCTCGAGCCCATTGTCAATATCGAAGTGACCATCCCGGCCGATAACGTCGGCGACATCACCGGCGACCTCGCCTCCAAACGGGGCCGCGTCCAGGGCCAGGACATGCTCCCCGGCAACTTCATCACCATCAAGGCCCAGGTCCCGCTATCCGAAGTGACCCAGTACAACAGCCAGTTGAAGAGCGTTACCGGCGGCCGCGGCAGCTACTCCATGACCCTCAGCCACTATGAGCCCGTCCCGCCGAACGTTCAGCAGCAAATCATCGCCGCCTACGCGAAGAAAAGGGAAGAAGACTGACGCGACCGTCTCCGGGTCAATACGCCCGGGGACTGAGTCCCGGCTATGGATTCTTGCGGCGATGCCGCGGCGCGCGTGGACCTGTTATGGATGGGGCGCACCGGGGGTGGGGGCGGCGGCACGCCAGTTGATGACGTCGTTGCCGTACTCGGCGGGGGCGATTCGGTGGAGGCTGTGGCCCTGGCCGTCGGCCGACGGCGGCCACGGGTCCTCGCCGACCGGGTGCGAGCCGTCGCTGTAGACCA
>DSDB01000333.1 GCA_011057845.1 Phycisphaerales bacterium
GCAAACACCGCAAGAGACCCTCGACGCCGCCGAGCGTGTGGACCTCGCCTTTGTCGACCAGGCCGTTGCCCGTATCGGTGTCGGCGCCGAGAAGGTGCTTGAGATTCTCCAGGCTGTGCAGGCCCAGTACGGGTACCTGCCGTCCGAGGCATTGGAGAAGGTCTGCGAACTGACGGATATCACGCCCGCCGCGATCATGGGCGTCTCGACGTTCTATAATCAATTCCGCCACCGCCCCGTCGGAAAGCACATCATCCACGTCTGTGTCGGCACCGCCTGTCACGTCAAGGGCGCCTCACAGGTGTACGACGCCTTCCGCCGCCATCTGGGCATTGGCGGCGACGAGGATACGGACGCCGTGAGGCTCTTTACCGTCGAGAAGATCACCTGTCTCGGCTGCTGCACACTGGCCCCGGCCGTGCAGATCGACCAAGTGACCTATGGCCACCTGACGCCCGACGGCGTCGGCAAGGTCATTGACGACTTCCTGCGGTACGAGCAGACCCGCGGCGCTCGCAGGCCGGCCGTCGATGGCTCGCGCAGGCGCAAGACCCGCGGCGAGATCCGCCTGGGCCTGGGTTCCTGCTGTATCGCCCGCGGCAGCGGCAAGCTCAACGAGGCTGTTCATCAGGTCGTGGCCGCCACCGGCGTCCGCGCCGACATCAAGCGCGTCGGTTGCGTCGGCATGTGCCATCAGACACCGCTGCTGGAAGTCGTCCTGCCCGACCAGCGGAGCTTCCTCTACGCCCGGGTCCGCCCCGAGGATGCCCGGACTATCATCCTGCGGCATTTCAAACCGCCCCTGCACAAGCGCCTCTCCAGCGCCGTTGACTCCGCCCTGGATGCCATCCTGACCGATGAGCGCCACGAGCCCATCGCGCGGTACGCCATCGGCGTCCGCGACAAGCCCGTCGCCGATTTTCTGGGCAAGCAGAGGCATATCGCCACGGAGTACTGCGGCGTCATCGACCCGACGGACATCGAGGAGTACTGCTACAAGGGCGGTTTCCGTGCCCTGCGGCAATGCGTTGAAGAGATGTCTATCGATGCCATCCTCGCTGTGATTGAGGCCAGTGGCTTGCGAGGTCGCGGCGGCGCGGGCTTCCCGACGCACCTGAAGTGGAAGGCCGTTCGCGAGCAGAGCGGGCCAGCGAAATACGTCGTCTGCAACGGCGACGAAGGCGACCCCGGCGCCTTCATGGACCGCATGCTCATGGAGTCGTATCCGTATCGCATCATCGAAGGCCTGGCCATCGCCGCCTACGCCGTCGGGGCACACGAGGGCTATTTCTACATCCGCGCCGAGTATCCGCTGGCCATCAAACGCATGAGCGAAGCCCTCGACAAGGCACGGGAGCACGGCTTCATCGGGCGCAATATCTTCGGCACGGACTTCTCGCTCGATCTCAAGATTGTCGCCGGGGCCGGCGCCTTCGTCTGCGGCGAGGAGACCGCCCTGATGGCCAGTATCGAAGGTCGTCGCGGCATGCCGCGCATCCGCCCGCCGTATCCGGCCCAGAGCGGTCTGTGGGGCAGCCCCACGCTCATCAACAATGTCGAGACCTATGCCGCGATCTCCTGGATCATACGAAACGGCGCCGAGGCCTTCGCGGCGATGGGCTGCGGCAGGAGCCGCGGCACCAAGGTCTTCGCCCTGGCCGGCAAGATCGCCCGCGGCGGCCTCATCGAGGTGCCGATGGGCATCACCATCCGCGAGATCGTCGAGGACATCGGCGGGGGCATCATTGGCGGGCTCCGGTTCAAGGCCGTACAGATTGGCGGACCGTCCGGGGGCTGCGTCCCGGCGAGCCTGGCCCATACGCCCGTGGAATACGAAACGCTGCTGGAGGTCGGCGCGATGATGGGATCCGGCGGCATGGTCGTGCTCGATGAGACCGACTGCATGGTCGATATCGCCCGCTACTTCCTGGAATTCACGCAGGACCAGTCGTGCGGCCGCTGTACTTTTTGCCGCATCGGGACCCGGCGAATGCTGGATATCCTCGAGCGTCTCTGTACCGGGCAGGGCAGGAAGAGCGATATCGAGGAACTCCAGCGTCTGGCCCAGACCGTCACGAACGGCAGTCTCTGCGGCCTCGGCAAGACGTCCCCGAACCCCATCCTCTCGACCCTCCGCTACTTCCATGAGGAATACGAGGCGCACCTGGAGGGTCGCTGCCCCGCGGGGAAGTGCCGGGCCCTGATAACGTACCGTATCACCGACGACTGCATCGGCTGTACGCTCTGTGCTCAGCATTGCCCGGTGGGCGCCATCGCCATGCGTCCGTACGAAAAACACGAGATCGACTCCGACACGTGTATCCGCTGCGACACGTGCAAGGCCGTCTGCCCGGCCAACGCCATTGAGGTTAAATAGCCGATGCCGAAACTCACCATAGACAACCGGCCGGTCGAAGTGGACGAGGGCTCAACCCTTCTCGACGCCGCCGAGAAGCTCGGCATCGCGATCCCGACCATGTGCTTTATGAAGGGCCTGACGCCCGCGACCAGTTGCATGGTCTGCGTGGTCAAGGTCAACGGCTCGCCGCTGCTGCTTCCGGCCTGCGGGGCGCTCGCCCGCGACGGCATGGTGGTCCAGACCGACACACCCGACGTCATCGAGGCCCGCCGGGCCGCCCTGGAATTGCTGCTCAGCGACCACCTGGGCGACTGCATGGGTCCGTGCCATGTGACCTGCCCGGCGACCATGAACATCCCGCTGATGCTCCGCCAGATCGCCGCCGGCCGGCTCTGCGACGCGATTAAGACCGTCAAGGCCGACATCGCGCTGCCGGCCGTGCTCGGACGCATCTGCGCCGCCCCCTGCGAGAAGGCCTGCCGACGTGCCCCGCACGACGGCCCGGTTCCGATATGCCTGCTCAAGCGTTACGTCGCCGACGTCGATCTCGACAGTGACGAACCCTACAATCCGCCGTGCAAGGACCGCATCGGCAAGTGTGTGGCGATTGTCGGCGCCGGGCCTGCCGGTCTGGCGGCGGCTTACTACCTGGCCCAGGATGGCATTGTCTGCACGCTTTTCGACGACCACGACCGGCCGGGCGGGGCCCTGCGGTACGACGTTCCGGCCGATCGACTGCCCCGCCAGGTCGTTGATGATGAGGTCGCCGTTATCACCGCCCTTGGCGTGCAATTCAACGGGAACACCCGCATCGGCAAGGATGTTCCCTTGGCCGAGCTGCGCAGAGACTATGACGCGGTCTTCTTTGCGGTAGGCAAGATCGAAACCGAGACCGCAAGGCAACTGGGCTTCGAGACCGGTCGCGATGGGGTAACGTTCGACCGCCGCACCTACGCGACAAACCTCGACGGCGTCTTCGCCGGGGGCGACGCCGTCCGCAGCCGCAAGGTCGCTGTCCGCTCCGTTGCCGACGGCAAGGAGGCGGCCGTTTCTATCGGGCAGTTCGTCCGAGGCCGAGCTGTGACCGGGCCCGCGTTGCTGTTCAACACCCGCATCGGAAAGCTCCAGGACGGCGAAATCGACGCCTTCCTCGCCTCGGCCAGCCCCGCCCCGGCCATGAGGAACCCCGATTTGGTCAACGGTCTGACCGATGAACAGGCCGTCGCCCAGGCCCTGCGCTGCCTGCACTGCGACTGTCGAAAGCCCGACGCCTGCAAGCTCCGCCTCTACAGCCACCAATATGACGCACAGCCCGGCCGCTACAAGGCCCAGCGAAAGACCTTTGCCCAGAATACCCAGCATCCCGATATTATCTTCGAGCCCGGCAAGTGCATCGATTGCGGCCTGTGCATCCAGATCGCCGCCCGCTCGAAGGAACGCCTTGGCTTGACCTTCATCGGCCGCGGCTTCAACGTCAAGGTCGCCGCCCCGTTTGACAAACCCCTGTCCGAGGCCCTCGCCC
>DSDB01000381.1 GCA_011057845.1 Phycisphaerales bacterium
CCGGATCGGATCGATGGCGTTTACGAGACCCGCAACGAATGGTCGCGGCGGAACGCCCGCCGTGCGCTGGCCGCCGAGCAAATCGTCCGGCGGCTGGATGGGAGCCGGATCGTCTATCACCACGCCGGCGGCAACATTGGCTCGATGCACACGAGCAACTTTTATCCCAACTGGGTGCCAATCCAGGAGATGTCCGACTGGTTTGAACACTGGGCGAACGAGGGCGTCAAGCCGTTCTTCAGTTGCGAGTATGGAGCGCCGTTTACGTGGGACTGGGCCATGTACCGCGGCTGGTACAAGGGTCAGCGAGAGTTCGGCAGCGCCGCGGTGCCGTGGGATTTCTGTCTGGCCCAGTGGAACGCCCAGTTCGTGGGGGATCGGGCGTTTGCCGTCAGCGAGCAGGAGAAGCGGAATCTGCGTTGGGAGGCCCAGCAATGGCGGGCGGGCCGGCTGTGGCATCGATGGGATTATCCACACCAACTGGGTTCGTCGGATTTCGATGAACGCTATCCGATTCTGGCGGCGTATCTGACCGAAAACTGGCGGGCATTTCGTACGTGGGGAGTATCGGGCATCTCCCCGTGGGAGCACGGCGTGTACTGGAAACTCCGCCCGGGGATGGACCGCAATCGGCGCACGCCGCTGCCGGTGGATTGGGAGGCCTTGCAGCGGCCGGGGTTCAGCCCGGATTACCTGGAGCAGCGGTACGAACGGATGGACCTGGCGTATGAGGCAAAGGACTGGGTCGCCACGGAGGCGGCCGAAGCCATGGTCCGCAACAATCAGCCGTTGCTGGCGTATATCGCGGGCAAGCCATCGCGATTTACGAGCAAGGACCACATCTTCCTTCCGGGCCAGACCGTTGAGAAGCAGATCATCGTGGTTAACAATTGCCGCCGGACGGTAACGGCCAGGTGCACGTGGACGTTCGCCCTGCCCGAACCCGTGGCGGGCGGCCGTGAGGTCTCCGTAGCGACGGGCGAGCAGGAGTGGATCGGCCTGCGGTTCGATCTGCCGGCCGACCTTTCGCCGGGCACGTATGGGTTGACGGCTACTATAAGATTCAGTACGGGGCAGACTCAGGAGGACCGATTCGATGTCCACGTCCTCGCGCCAACGCCCGCCGTTGCCGTCTCAGGGCGGATCGCGTTGTTTGACCCCAAAGGCGAGACGGCCGCACTCATGGCCGCAATGGGTGTCCGCTGTCAGTCCATCACCGCGGACACCGACCCGTCGGGCTACGATCTGCTGATCATCGGCAAGGCGGCCCTGACACCCAATGGGCCGGCGCCCGACATCGCCGGTGTTCGCGGCGGGCTCAAGGTGATTGTGTTCGAGCAGACCTCCGAGGCTCTGGAGAAACGCCTGGGATTTCGCGTCCAGGAGTACGGCCTGCGAAACGTCTTTCCGCGTGTGGCGGATCATCCCTATCTGGAGGGGCTCGACGAGACGCACCTTCGCGATTGGCGGGGCGAGGCGACGATACTGTCGCCGCGTCTGAACCACCAACCCGACGGCAAATACAGCGATGCGCCGGTGGTGCAGTGGTGCGGGCTGGAGGTCCCGCGGCTGTGGCGGTGCGGCAATCGCGGCAATGTGGCGTCGGTGCTCATCGAGAAACCGGGCATTGGCGACTTTCTGCCCATTGTAGACGGGGGGTTCAGCCTGCAGTACAGTCCGTTACTGGAGTACCGCGAGGGCAAGGGGATGGTGTTGTTCTGCCAGATGGACGTGACCGGACGGACGGAGCCGGACCCGGCGGCGATACGCCTGGTGTGGAACATCCTGGACTATGTGTTGAAGACTTCGTATCCGGTCTGTCCGACGCGGCAAGCCGTCTACGTCGGAGATGCCGCAGGCAGGCGTCACCTTGCCGGTACAGGTATTGAGCCGCGCCCTTATGAGGCGGGCAGATTGTCGGCGGACCCGGTTCTTATCGTCGGAGACGGTGACGGAGCGGTTCCGGCCGATCAGGCCGCGGCCATTGCCGGGTGGCTCGAGGGAGGCGGGCGCCTGCTTGCCGTCGGTCTGGCGGACGTACAGGCCAACCGATTCCTGCCGCAGCCGATTCGCACGACCCAGAGTGAGCATATTGCCGCCTGTTTCGAGACGCCGAGCTTCGGTTCGCCGCTTGCCGGAGTCGGACCGGCGGATGTGCACAATGGGGATCCGCGGCCGTTGCCGCTCGTCTCCGATGGGGCCGAGGTCGTTGGCAACGGCGTGTTGGGCTGGTCCAATGACGTGCATGGGGTCTTTTGTCAGATGGCGCCTTGGCGTTTTATCCCATCGTCGCCGGAACAGCAGAATCTCCGCAGGACGTTCCGTAGGACGAGCTTCCTGCTGACGCGCCTGCTGGGGAATATGGGCGTCCGCGGCAAGACCGCCTTGTTGGAGCGTTTCTCGACGCCTGTCGACGTCCAGGCAGCCGATTCCAGCGCGTTATCCGCCGACGCCCCGTCGCAGGGCCGATGGGCCACCGGCCTCTATGTGGACCAACCGCGGGAATGGGATGATCCGTACCGTTTCTTCCGATGGTGAACGGTCTTCTCTCGCGGGTAATTTCACGTTGCGGTGTGGAGGATGCGGATTGGACGGCCTTCTTGAGAAAGCGGCCGCACGCCCCTAATTTTATCTGGACAGCGGTTGGCGGATGGGGTATAATCTTTACTGCCTTCGAGTTCTGTTTCAGGAGCACGCCCATGAGAAGGTTACAGAGAGCACGCAAGCGGTATCTTGGCCAACCTTCGATATTCCGGCGGACCGCCGTCTGCGCGGGAGCGGCCGTGGCGGTAACCCTCACAAATGCCCTGCACGCGGCCCAGCCGACGCCGGGTTCTTCGCCGGTTGCACACTTGTTGCCCGTTCAACAGGACAGGGATTCGGACTTCCTCAGCGACCGGGAGGAGTCGGCCATCGGCTACAGTGCCTTCCGGCCGGACCAGAACGGCAACGGGATTCCCGATGGTGTCGAGCTGGCCCAGCGATGCGCCAAGGTCGTCGAGCAACTGCCCTGGGATTATGAGATCACGGATCCGAACCAGGTGCACCGGTGGCTGGCCCCGACCTTCGGCCTGGAGACCTGTCCGGTCTGCGGGATCACGGTCAACATGGGCCCGGCCGGCATCCGCAATCCGCTGCTGGGCCTCGACATCGAGTGCCCGCTGATCGCCGTCCACTACATGTCGCACGGCTCCTTCGGCTACGAAGGCGACGTTCATAGCGGCAGAATGAACGTGCCGCTGCTACTGTGGACCCTGGGCGTTCGTTATCCCCATGATCCGAATACCCACGAACTGCCGCTGGATTACGCCGTGGCCCCCGATGGACAGCTTGCGCCGGATGGCAACGACCTGGATGGCGACCTCCTGGCCGACAGCGAAGAACTGGCGACCGGCCTGAACCTCTACAGCAGCGACCAGAATGAAAACCTGATCCCGGATGGTGTCGAACTGGCCCGCCAATGCGCCGAGGTCATTGAGGGGCTGCCCGTTCGCCAACCCGATGAGCCGGCCATGGACGTGCTGCACAAGATTGACAGGTCGCTGCGGGGGACTGAGTACTGCGAGGTCTGCGGCGTCGCCTTGAATATGGGCGGCTGGGAGATCGTAAACCCGAAACTGAACATGCCTGCGGTCTATCTGTCGCGGATCGCATGCCACTATATGGCTTGCGGTTCGTTCAGCTATCACGGCGACCTCCATGCGGGTCGCGTGGATATCCGCCGACTGCTGACCGTGCTCGAGATGCCGCGGCGGTGCGGCGACCTGGGAACGCTCTACGGACCCGGCGATCTCAACCGGGATTGCACCGTCGACTTCGCTGATTTCCGTGAGTTTGCCCGCCGTTGGCTGGAGACCTCTGACCTGGATTAGAGCCG
>DSDB01000567.1 GCA_011057845.1 Phycisphaerales bacterium
TCATCCACGTCCGCCGCGCCGACGGCCGCGACATCGACTGCATGATGCACGTCAACCCGCGGCTGAAGACCAGGGCCCTGGCGATGGTCTTCAATCCACTCAACGAGACCGTCGAGCGGGAACTGGAGTTGCCCCTCTACTACGCGGGTCTGACAAAAACCGCCAGGGCCAGAGAGCAGAACGGCAAGCCCCGCACCTACACCCTCGACCGCCAATACCGAATCCGCGTACCCCTGCGAATAGCGCCGGCTTCAGTCACATGGCTTGCGGTGGAATGAGACAGACGAAGTCCTACGGTAGGCGTTCGAGGTCCGCCAAATCTTGGTTGCGGGCGGAAGCTCTCTTGTTCAATTTGAGATGTTTGAGGCTGATGAGCTTTACCGGCACCCCATCCAGGGTCGCCTCCACGCGCTGGCTGTAGCATTCCGCGAAATCCACTCCCGAGATTGTCGTGGCGACCTCAATCCGGACAGGGGGCATGCCCAAACGGATAATTTGCCACGGTTTGAGGAACAGCTCGACCGACAGGTCCGGCACATTGAATCCGAACTCCGTGAGGGCGGCGACTACACGTTCCGCATTAGATGGATGGACCGCAACCCAGATATCTATGTCCCCCGTCGCACGCGCATAGCCGTGGTAGTTGACCGCGTAGCCGCCAATGACGAGGTACTCAACGTGGTGGGCGTTGAGCAATTTCAAGAACTCTTTGAAGTCTGGTGGTAGCCGGATCGTAGCCATAGATCATCTGCCGCATCAGTTCGCACGCCTCCAGCCGTTCCTCAGGCGTCTTGGAAAGCCAATAGGCCTTATCATCCGACGGCTCCAGAAGCGAACCGACCGAAAACGCCGTCTTGTCCATTCTTGCGGAATCAACCATGCTCATACCGTGATTGTACCCACAGCAATGGTCCGGGTAAATACCCCGCATTGCGCAAACCGCGTGTAATCACAGATTCTGGTACTTCGCCACGGCTCGATATATACCGGTGATGCGGCGGCCGTCGATGAGGGTCGGGGCGTATCGGTCGTTCAGCGGCTGGAGGCGCAGGCGGTTGTCGGTCTCAAAGAAGACCCGCTTGAAGGTGGTTTCGTGAGGATCGGCGAAGCGGACAAAGCAGTCGTCGCCGGAGCGGACCTCGGCGGCCGGGCTGAAGATGATGATGTCTCCCTCGCTGAATTTGGGCATCATGGAATCACCGACCACCCGCACGGCGAAGGCATTCGGGTCGTGGATATCGGGGGCGCGGACGTAGTCATCCGCGACGCCGACCGGATACTCCAGGTCGTCGAAATCGGTGGGGTAGCCGGCGGCGACCTTGTTGATCACGGGCACCAGCCGCCCGGCCGCCAAGGGAGGCGCCTCGGCGGCGGCATCGAGGTTCGTCCGCGCCAGGGCTTCGCGGATGTCGGCCCCATCGGCGGCCTTTTCCATGACATGACGAACGATATGCCGCCATCGCTGGTTCTCGGCCTCCGTGCGCTCGTAGCGGCTGCGGACGTCCGAGGGCACCTTCTGCATGTGGGCGATATACAGCAACTCGCCCGGCCCGAACTCGAGCGCCCGCTCCAGCCGTGTCAGTAAGTCATCGCTGGGCGGGTTCTTCACCTTGCCCGTCTCGATGGTCGACAGGTACGGCTTGGAGCACGAACACTTGGCGGCCACCTGATCCAGTGTCAGGTGCAGTTGTTCTCTTCGCTGCCGGATAATCTGTCCAAGAGGCATCGTCGGACCTCCCGCCGGGTCGCTCAGCTACACGTCGACCAGCTCATAACTTGCCGTGCCCAGACCAATCGCCTCGGCGTGGCCGATCTGGGCGTCGTAGTCCAGTTTCTTGTTGCCGATCAAGACCCCCAGTCTGTCGCCGCCGGCCTGCTCGACAAGGTCGATAGACGCCTTGTCCAGGGCCACAGGGTCGGTCGAGGCGGCAATGCCGATATCCGGCACGATACCGGGCATATCGGGGTTGTCGAAGCAGTCGCAGTCCTTTGTGATCGACAGCAGGAAGTTGAAGAAACATGCCCGCCCGGCCTTGTCCTTGAGCACTCCAAGGGCGTGCTCGGCCACGTTCTTCTGCAGAACGGGGTTCTCGGCGCCCCAGTCGTACTTGACGGCATCGAAGCGGCAGACGGCCACGCACTCGGCGCAGCCGATGCACTTGTCGCGGTCGATATGGGCCTTCACTTCGTCCAGCGTGATGGCGTCGGCGGGACAGTATCGCCGGCATTGCCCGCACAGGGTGCAGTTGTCGCCGACCTGCGGCTTGAGTGAGGCGTGTTGGCGCATCTTGGCCTTGCGACTGGTGCAACCCATGCCGATGGTCTTGAGCGTCGCTCCGGCGCAGGCGGCGACATGACCGGTAAAATGGGCGCACGAGAGAATGGACTGGCAGCGGACGATGTCGTAGGCGACGAGAACCTCCTTGTTCAAGGGGCAATCAATCCTTACAGCCGTCTCCGAGGTCCCGAACAGGCCATCCGGCGCGATGAAGGGGATTCCCAGGTTCTCCAATGAGAACCCGTGCTCGGCCGCTAGAATCGTGTGGTCCACGGCATTGTGCCGCCGCCCGCTGTAGAGCGTGCTCGTATCCGTGAGGAAGGGCTTGGTCTTGAGCGCCCGCAGCTCCTCAATGAGCCCGCGCAGGCAATCGGCTTTGATGTGAGTCGTGTTTCCGTGCTCGCCGACGTGGATCTTGACGGCGGTGAAATCGTTGGGCTTGAAGCACCGGGCCATCCCCGCCGTCCGAAAGAGCGTCCGAGCCTTTTCCGAGACGGCTTGCGGACCTTGCTGCAGGGTGATTCGGGCAAGGTATACTCTCGACGCCATAACGTGGTGTACTCCGGGTTGTCGCATCCGCATTCCACCGGCTCGGTTTCAGTCGGCCGGGAACAGGGGCATTATAGAGGTTCCTGGCGGGTCTGCAATAGGCCGTTGCCGGGACTGTGCGCGGGGTCGGGTCGTGAACAGTGTGTCGACAGGGCAGTAAATAGTCTTAGCAAGGCGCCTGCCGCAGGGTATAATCGAGTCCGTCCGGCGCTATGGGTGTGAGAAAGGACGTGTCAGCCGCCGGAGGCCCTGGTCAGGTGCGCAAAGCAACGGACATAAGGAGCCGGTCTATGGTTCGGGCAAAAAGCCCCAACCGATGGGCTTTTACGCTCGTCGAGTTGCTCGTTGTCATTTCGATCATCGCCGTTCTGATGGCCATTCTGATGCCGGCGCTTCAGAAGGTCCGCCGGCAGGGGCGCCGCGTCCTGTGCGGATTCAACCTTCGCAACATGTACATGGCCCATAAGACCTATCAGACGGAGACCGGCAAGTATCTGGCGAACTTCAGCCGAAACCCCTACACCCCGTGGTACAACCATGATGGTTTCCGCACCGGGATGGGGCTGGACCGGCTGACCACCGAGCAGAAGACCCGCCGACTCGGTGAACTCCAGGAATGGACCCCCAATGTGCCCAGGAAGATGATATGCCCGTCGGCGAAATGGGCGTTGGACCATCCGGAAGACGGCTTCTACCCCATTGACCGCAGCTATGGCGTGAACATCGACGGCGATTACGAGGCCGCCTACAAGAACCCCGCCTCCAACTACTCGGACAAGGAGTCCTGGGTGCGGCAACACGCCCAGAAGCTGTTTCTCGCCGATGCCATGGACTGGTGGATCAGTTACTACTTCTGCAAGGTCTACCCGGAATACGGAGAGCAATGGCTTGGCATCGCCACCTATGGGGCAACGGCCTTTCGGCACGATGGCGGAGCCAACGTTGTCTTCTGGGACGGCCACACCGGACACCTCAGTCAGGAAGATGTGACGGGCAACCAACGGCTCTGGGACCCTCTAA
>DSDB01000142.1 GCA_011057845.1 Phycisphaerales bacterium
CGGGCGTCGATGACGCCGCCGGGCGAGTGGGTGTTGTTGCCCCAGTAGACGCAGTGGCTGGTTCCATCGGGGTTGACGGTCCAGAGGCCCTGGGCGTCGCCGAAGTTGCGGTCGACGTATTCCCAGCGGTCGTAGAGAATACGGCCATCCGGCATCAGCGACGAATGGCCTTCGTGGAGGGTGCTCTTGCCGATCTGGTGGATGTTGGCGCCGTCGGCGTCCATGCGGAAGAGGTTGCACATGATGTGGCGGTTGCACATGCAGTACTTGGGCTCGCGGGTGGAGGAAAAGACGATGGAATCATCGGGCAGGTAGAGCGGGTCGATGTCGGCGACGCCGGGGGCGGTGGTCAGTTGTGTCAGACCGGAGCCATCGGTGTTAATCTCGTAGATGTGGTAGTCGTCGCGGATATTCCTTCGCATGGAAAAGACGATGCGAAGCCCGTCGAAGTGGACCTCCGGGTCTCGGATCACACCCTCGGCCAGTTCGATAAGCGTCGTGGCAAGCCCCCCTTCCGCCAGATCAATGCTCTTGAGAGCGCCGCCGTCCTGGAAGGAGCCGGTGTTGATCTCGCCTGTGACGAACATGGTGGCGGTGTTGTGATGATCGGGGCGGTACTGGTGGCGGACGACATAGAGCAGCGGCCGGCCGCTGACGAGGGGGTTGGCGATCAGGGCCCGGCGGCGCAGAACATCGAAAGTCTCCCTGAAGGCGGCTTTGCGCTGCGGCGGCGACTGCTCTATGGATCGTTCGAGGGTGGCCAGTTCTTCCAGGAATTGCCCCCCCTGCCGGTAGGCCTGGCCAAACGAGACCGACAGGTCCTCGATGGCCTGTCGCAAGGCGGTGATCTCGGCCGGCAGTGGAGGCGCCTCGACGGCGCCGGCGACTGCCGCCAGCAGAACAACAACAACACAGGGTGCCAATCGCGTCTTCACCACGGGTATCCTTGACATAGCCTTATCGTATCGGTCCATCATAGCAAAATCAGCCGCGGGATAGTAGTCCGGACGACCCTGTAGCGATTGCCGGGTGTATATGCTACAGTCAAAGCCCTGCCTCTGGTGGGATAGACCCATTTCGTTGGTTTGTTATTGGGTAGCTATGCAGACAGATACATACATGATGGACAACTCGGAGCATCCTCCACGGGGCCCGGCGCGGCGTATTGCCGCGGTCGAGACGACCGTCAACAAGCAATGGACCCTGGCCACCCTGCTGGGGGTGTGCATGATCGTAGCCGTGGCCGGCGGTGGGCAGGGGGACTGGCCCATGTGGCGCTATGACGCGGGGCGGACGGCGGCCGGGCCAGTGGAACTGGCGGCGGCGTTGCACCTGCAATGGGTTCGGGAATTGCCCGCGCCGCGGCCGGCATGGTCGCAGGAACAATACAAATTGCAGTTCGACCGGTCCTACGAGCCGGTGGCGGCGGGGCAACAGTTGTTTGTTGGGTCGATGGTATCCGACAGCCTGACGGCATACGATACGCGGACGGGCGAGGAAAACTGGCGGTTTTATGCGGATGGGCCGGTGCGATTCGCCCCGGTCGCGGCCGATGGAAAGGTGTGGTTCGTAAGCGATGATGGGGCGCTTTATTGCCTCAAGGCCGGCGATGGGTCCTTGGTGCATAAGATCATGCTCGCGCCGAAGGGTCGGCGGGTGCTGGGCAACGGTCGGCTGATCTCGACGTGGCCGGCGCGGGGCGGGCCGGTGCTCTACGATGGAACGATCTACTGTGCGGCCGGTATCTGGCCGTTCATGGGCATATTCATCTACGCCATCGACGCCCAGACCGGCCGGATCGTCTGGGAGAACAGCGGCAGCGGCGCCACCTGGACCACACAGCAGCACAACAGCCCGGCATTCGGAGGCGTGGCCCCGCAGGGGTACATCGCCGCGACGGAGGATCGGCTGCTGCTGGCGAGCCGGACGACGCCGGCCTGCTTCGACCGTCGCACGGGGGCGATGGTCTACTATAAGCTGTCGGATCGTGCTTTCGGCAAGCACGCCGGAGGGTATCAGGCGAGCATCTGGGGCGACTGGTTCTTCAACAGCGATGTGCTGTATCGGCTGGCCGACGGCGAGGGGATCGTCAGTACGGCCGCGAGGGTGATGGGGCCGGACGCCGTCGTGGCGTTCAACAAGGACGGGGCGATTGTGGCGTACCGGCCGCAGGAGGTGCAGGACCCCAACAAGACCAGGGCCGAGGCGCAGCTCAAGGCCCGCGGGCTGTGGATGTTCGCCCCCGCCGGATCACCCGACCGGATTCATATTCAGGCCGGCCGACGGCTGTACGTCAGCAATGCGCACGGGAACATCGCGGCCATCGATACGCCGGCGGCGGGCGGCAAGGCGGCCATCTCATGGACCCATCGCGTCAAGGGGCGGGTATGGACCATGATTGCGGCCGACGAGCGGCTGTTCGTTGTGACCGAAGACGGGTTGATGTACTGCTTCGGGCCGCGTCAGACCGCATCGACGTGGCACTCCCTCAAGACGGTCGATCCGCCGGAAGTCGCAGACAGCGACCGCCGGCGGGCTCGACGGATACTGGATGGCTCGGATAAGACGGGCAAGGCCTATGCCGTGATGCTCGGGCTCGGCGACGGCCGACTGCTGCGGGCGATGGCGGCCGAGTCCGATACGCATATAGTCGTGCTGGAGCCGGACGCCGAGAACGTAAGGGCCGCGAGGATGGAACTTGACGCGGCCGGTCTCTATGGCCGACGCGTGCATATCATACACGATGATCCGGCCTCGGCGTTGCTGCCCGCGTACATGGCCGGGCGGGTCGTCACGGAAAACACCGGCTCCGCGCGAACCACGGACGTCGATTCGCTGCGGCGACGGTATGAGACGCTGCGGCCGTATGGCGGGGCGGCGTGGCTGTTCGTGGAGCAGGCCGCCCGCGAGCCGCTTCGACGACAGTTGGACCAAACCGGCCTATACGGCGGGCAGGTGCAGGTCGATGGTGATGCGGTGGTGCTTCGGCGAACCGGCGGGCCGCCCGGATCGGCCGACTGGGTGGGCCAATACGCCGATATTGCCAATACGGTCTGCTCGAAAGACCAACTCAAGGCGCCTCTTGGGCTGCTCTGGTTTGGGGATGAGTCGGAGTTCACCGACGTGCTGCCGCGGCACGGACACGGCCCCCCGGAGCAGGTCGTCGGCGGGAGGCTTTATATCCAGGGGGTTGACTCACTCAGTGCCCGGGACGTGTACACCGGCCGGGTGCTGTGGAAGCGCCCGTTGCGGGACTCCGGCGCCTTCGGCGTCTATTACGACGCATCGTATGTCAGCGACTTCCGCGACCTGACCTACAATCAGAAGCATCTCCCGGGCGCAAGCGTTCGCGGGGTCAACTACTTTGTAACGCCCGACCGCGTCTACGTCATCGAAAACGCCAAGTGCCGGGTCCTCGATGCCGCCACGGGGGCGGACGTGGCGATGTTTGCCCTGCCACCGGGCCCCGAGGGTCCGGCCCGGCAGTGGGGGTACCTGGGCGTGTATGAGGACAAACTGATCGCGGGAGCGGATTTCGCGTCGTATACGGAGTTGCCGGCCGGCGGCAGCGGCAGCGAGGTGAAGCTGGAGACATTCTCGGAGTTCTTCGACAAGTCGGCAAGCCGGCGGCTGGTCGTCATGGACCGCTATAGCGGCGAAACGCTCTGGCAGGTCGCGGCCAGGCATGGATTCCTGCACAATGCCGTGATTGCCGGAGACGGCAAGGTGTTCTGTCTCGACGCGATACCCCCCTACCTGAAACAGGTGATGGGCAAACGCAATATCGATATACCCGACGACGAGCGACTGCTGGCATTGGACGTTGCAAGCGGCCACG
>DSDB01000427.1 GCA_011057845.1 Phycisphaerales bacterium
ACGATCCGAAGCGGAGGCTGGACCGAGTTGGCCATTTCATCGAGGGCCTGGCTCAGGGGCATCAGGGGAGTCAGGTGCGAGAGGTCCACCACCTCGTCCAACTGCTTGTAGACGGCCATGTCGACTTCGCTCTGGCCGATCGGTTCATCGGGCTTGCGCCAGGGCTTGTTCACGATCTCCCGCCAGTTGGAGGGATACTTGTACTCGTCCGCGTGGGGGATGCCGCTGATCTCGGCCTCCATGATGGCCTTGGTCCGCTCTCGCTGAGACTCGTCCTCAATGTCCCTCTGCTTGCGGAAGTAGATCATGTCTTCGACTTCCTTGCGGAACTTCAGCGCCTCATCGTGCTGCGGGTCCAGGGCCAGCAGCGTGTCGAGCTGGCCCATGGCGGCCTCGTACTTCTGCTGGTCCCAGTAGGAGTAGGCGCTGTCGAGCAATGTGGCGATACGCTGCTGACGCTCGGTCTCCATCTTTTCGCGATGCGCCGCCTGCGCCGCAATGGCGCCGGCCCGCTGCTGTTCCCTGACGGCCAATTCGTGTTTCTGACGGCGGTCCGCAAGGACTTCGGACTCATGCTGCAGGATGTTCTGGTAACTGTCGAACAGCTCGGGCCCGAGATACATCTCATTGAGGGACACCGTGTTCTTGGCGGTCTTGAGGGCTTCCTCGCCCTTGTCAAATTCGTTGTTGCCGGCGAAGCGGTGCGCCTTGATGACGGCGTCTTCGACCATCGCCTTGGTGTGGCCGCGAACGACATTCCGACGCCGGGTGACCTCGTCAATGTAACTGCCGGACGGCGCCTCCGGCGGCGCCACAGCCACTGTTGTCCGCAAGGGGCTTGGAGTCACCGGCGCGACCGCCGCCGGACCGACCGTCGCGGGCGACGGCATGATCAGGTCCTCGGCTTTCAGGGGATAGGGAGCATCCAGCGGCATGACCGGCTCGACGACCGTCGGTTGAGCCGGCGGAACAACGGCCGGCGGCGTCACCGGCTCGACGGCCCTGGGCTCGACAACCGGCCGGACGACAGCGGGCTCGACCGCCGGCGGTGTAACGGGTTGGACGGCCGTTGGAGGCGTCGTCAGCTCCTTGTCCGAGAGGCTCGGGGACAACTGATCGATAGTCTCGATGTAGTCCTCGACCCGCTTCTTCGCTTCCGGCGTCAACATGCCGCTGGCGATGACTTCGACAAAGCCCTTGCGGGCGGCGTCAAGATGTCCCTCGTAATAGAGCGATTTGCTGCGGTTGAACAACTCCAGAACCCGTCGTTTCTTGATCTCCTCGGGTGAGACCGTGACCGAGCGCGTCTCCGGCTTGGCCAGATGCCCGTCGATAGACTGGATATGACGCTGAACGGCCTCGGCCACCTGAGGGGGTATCATTTCATTGTAGCGGGTCAAGAATTCTTGAAATCCCGCTTTGGCCGGCTCGAATTGCCCGCGACGATAGAGGTCGTAGCTGCGGTTGTAGAGGGCCACGGCGGCCTGGCGTTCGATATCGGCGGCGGTCGGCCCCGCTGCGGCCGCCGCGGTCGGGGCGGGGGGCGTTGCCGCAATGGGACCGCCGAGTGAGTCGAGCTTCTGGGTGATCTCGGATCGCTCGGCTTCGTTGAGGTAGGGGCTGGACTGGATCTGAGCCAACTGGCGGCGGGCCTCGGCGGTCTGGCCCTGCCGGGCCAGGGTCATGGCGGCGTCCTTGGCGGCGATGACGCGGGCCTTCTCGGACTCGCCTCGCTGGGCCTGCGCCAGGAGATCGTCAATCCGCGCCCGATCCGTGACGCTGAGATACTCGCGGTACCCCTGGGCCATCCGGAGGGTCTTGGCGGCCTGGGCGTAGTTGCCCCGGTCCAATTCCTGGACGCCGGTCTGGAAGTAGGTGGCGACGATACCCCGCATGGCCGATTCCTGGTCCTCAACCCCCGCGTGGAGGCCCGATGGGGCAAGGATCGCCAGCAAGGCCGCGACACCTGACGCAAACGCACATAAGGCCACTACGGACAGAACCCCTCTGTCGATGGCTCCCCAGAAGAAACGTGGCTTGCCCAAAAGCTTACCTCCTGCCTAAAATGACACCCTCGATACAACGGGAAAATGCTTACACCACCCTGAAATTGGGCACTTTACAACCTCCAGGTCGAGGTAGGTATACCTACAGATACCGTCAGTGTACCCAAAAAGGGCCAAAATTGCAAGAGAAAAATTCGATCTAACCGCCCCTGGCCGATAAAATCGAATTCTATCCGGTCAACGGAAAACGACAAACAGAACTTAAAGAAAATCCGCGAAAATCGGTCGTTCGCAACGCCGGGGCCCGTCCAAACCGGGAACCGGCACGGATGCGAAATCGTTGCGGATGCACGTAATATGGCGGCAGAACCACATATAATCGCAATTGAGACGTCCAGCCGAGTCGGGTCGGCGGCCCTGGCCCGGGGCGGGTGTCTGCTGGAGGAAACAACATTTTCGGCCCCTCTGCGGCACAGCGCCGAACTGTTGCCGGCGGTGCGGAAACTGCTCGAAAAGCACCACTTGGGGCCGGGGGATGTCGGCCAACTCCACCTGTCCATCGGGCCGGGCAGCTTCACCGGCCTGCGGATCGCCGTTGCAATGGCCAAGGCCGCTGCACTCGCCGGTTCCGTCAAAATCGTTACAGTCGATACCCTCGACGTCATTGCCGCCAACGTCCTTGAGGTGCCCGACGGGCGCCGGATCATGCCCGATGCCGGGAAACCGCCCCAAGCGCCTGTTGAGAACACCGGAGACCCCATGCCGAACCGTCCGATCCGCCTGGCCCCCCTGCTCGACGCCAAACGCGGGCAGTTCTTCACCGCCCTGTATCGCCGCCTGGCCCCCCCTACAAACCATAACATGGAACCGGGCGCAACCCAAACCGACCGGCCGACAAATGCCCCGGATGAATCCTTCGACTTGGACTATAAGAAGGTTGTGCCCGACTGCCTGTTGACCTCGCAGGAGATCATCGAGCGGTTCACCGACCCCGCCGAACCCCTATACATCCTCGGCGACGGCTTGCTGTGCCATCGCAGGCATTTTGAAGACGGCCGGGGGGTCATCCTCGATGAATCCCTGTGGTCGCCCCGTGCCTCCGTGGTCCACCGGCTCGCCTGGCCCAAGGCCTGCGCCGGCGATTTCGCGGACCCTGTCACCCTGGCCCCCTTCTACCTCCGCCGCCCCGAACCCGAAGAAAAGCGAATGACCGCCAATACGTGAGTGGTCATGCCGAGCCGGCTGCATGACACAGGGGACATCGGCGGAAAACCCAAAACGTAAAAGCCAGAACCCCAAACCACAACTCAAAGCCCAAAACTTCGGACACATCAGACCGCGGGGTCGGTCTTGAGTTTTGACCTGTGGTTTGGGGTTCACGGCCTTGAGTTCATACCTGCATCGGGTGGCATCCCTTCGCTGCGCGAAGGGATGGCTTGGTCCGGCCTTTGCCTTCGGCCAAAAACGCTCGCCCGCTACAACGGAACTATGTCACGCCATCCTTCCTGCTATTTGCTATTCGCTATTTGATATGGGTTCTCGTACCAGATGACGCCGAGGCCCCGGCCGGCGTGCTGTTCTTCGCAGGTCAGCACGTCGAGGTCACCGTCGCCGTCGAGGTCAAGGAGTTCGATGCGGTCGAACTTGATGCCTTCGGAGCCGGCGATTTCGTGGTCGCTCCAGGTGGCGTTCATCGGCCAGGGGTTGCGCGAGAGCCACCGGACGCCCGACTTTGGGGCATCGGCCCCTTCGCAGGTGATGACAATATCGAGGCGCCCGTCTCCGTCGATATCGCCGACGGCGGCGGCCTTGGCGCGGCCCAT
>DSDB01000325.1 GCA_011057845.1 Phycisphaerales bacterium
TCGCCGGAATCCCTTTCTGCAGCGTCTCCTCCACCACCGCCCGACAACCCCGCCTATCCCCAACAAGCAACGCCTCAAGATAACGACCAAACACTTCTTCCTGAATCATACCAACATCTCCATAAGACCAACCGTGCAATTTGCCATATCTGCCCATTTTAACAGCAAGCCCTTGTGAATCCATGATTCAAGTTAATATGGGCAATATACAAACCAACTCCAACCATATCGGCACCCCCATCAAGAAATCTTGAGTTAATCTAGGCAATCTACGCAATCCCGGCAACTTTCCCAAAATCACATTATCGGCCCTTCGCTCGCTGTGCCACTTCGTGAACGCGACCTGAGTCCCTCTCGTCTCTCGCACATCATGGTGTCGGCAATCGCCCAGCCAGCATACGCCGACCTACTTCTCCCGCTGCAGCTTATACTCCACGGAATCCGCCAGGGCCTGCCAGGAGGCCTCTATGATATTCTCGGAGCAGCCGACCGTCCCCCAAATGGCGTTCTTGTCGCGGGATTCGATGATGACGCGGACCTTCGCGGCCGTACCCTCACCGGCGTTGACCACGCGGACCTTATAATCGATCAGCCGCACATCGTTAATCTGCGGATAAAACCGCACCAGCGATTTGCGAAGCGCCGCATCCAGCGCATTGACCGGGCCATCCCCCTCGCCGACCACGTGCTCGACCTCGTCGCCCACCCGCAGCTTCACCGTCGCCTCGGTCACAATCTCGCCGCTGCGCCGCTTCTCCACGTCCACATGATATTTGACCAGCTCGAAGCTCGGCGTAAACGTCCCCATCTCGCGTTTGACCAGCAGATGGAAGCTCGCATCGGCCGACTCATACTGATACCCCTGCGCCTCCAGCTCCTGTACCCGCTCCAGTATCCGCCGCGCCAGCTTCTTGTCCTGCGCAATCTGGTTCTTCTCCAACTCCGCCAGCACGTTGCTCTTGCCGGAAAGCTCCGAAATCAAGTACCGCCGCTCGTTGCCCACCAGCGCCGGGTCGATATGCTCATAGCTGCCCCCTGCCTTGCGCAGCGCATCGACGTGCAGCCCCGCCTTATGGGCAAACGCACTCTCGCCCACGAACGGCATGTTCATCACGGGATTGAGGTTCGCTACCTCAAACACAAACCGCGACACCTCCGTCAGGGTCCGCACCTTCTCCCCGTTGAGCACCTCGAAGCCCATCTTCAACGCCAGGTTCGGCACCACCGCGCACAGATTCGCGTTGCCGCACCGCTCCCCCAGGCCGTTGATGGTGCCCTGCACGTGCCTGGCCCCGGCCCGCACCGCCGCCAGCGTGTTGGCCGTCGCGCAGTCGCCGTCGTTATGCGTGTGAATCCCCACCATGACCCCGCCAAACCGCGCGCAGACCGCCTGCGTAATCTGCCCGACCGCATCCGGCGTACAGCCCCCATTCGTATCGCACAGGACCAGTCCGTTGGCCCCGCCCTCGGCTGCCGCATCGAGCACCCTCATCGCGTACTCCGGCGACGCCTTGTATCCGTCGAAAAAGTGCTCGGCGTCGAAGAACACCTCCATCCCCTTGCCCTTGAGATACGCCACCGATTCGCGGCAGATCCTCAGGTTCTCATCCAGCGAGCAGCCCAGCACCTTCTCCACGTGCAGGTCCCAGGTCTTGCCCACAATCGTCGCCGCCGGCGTCCCGCAGGCCACAATCGCGCTCAGCGACGCATCGTCGCCCACCTTCGTATCCGCCCGCCGTGTGCTGCCGAACGCCACCAGCCTCGACCGCCCCAGCCCCAGGGTCCCGGCCTCCGTGAAGAACTGCATCTCCTTGGCGTTGGAGGCCGCGTACCCGCCCTCGATATAGTCCACGCCCAGCTCATCGAGCCGCCGCGCAATCGACAGTTTATCCTCCAGCGAGAAACTCACCCCCTCCGCCTGCATCCCATCACGAAGCGTTGTGTCATAGACTGCGATCTTTTCCATCGGCGATCCCGTCCAGGGCTCAATTCACACAAGTCATTGCAATAATGAAACTTACGGCGCCCATACTAACACGCCACGGCCGCCTGTAAAGCCAAAAGTGCCCGTTGCCGCCCGTGACTGTCCACCCGGGCTACCTGTGTCCGGGCAAGCGGCCGCGACCACGCCCGAACACAAAATCGCAAATCGAACGCCCGAACGCGGATTATCCGCTTGCATCGTCCGCCGCAGGCACTAGACTCATGGCGTCTCGCAACTCACAACAACGTCCACGGATAGTAATCGGCCACACCCATGCTGCTGACACAGATTCTACAGCCCGCCTGCGTGAAGGTGCCTCTTGAGAGCACCGACAAGGACGCAGCTATCGCCGAAATGGTCGATCTCCTCCATGCCCAAGGTCTTTTTGCCGACCGCGATGCCGTCCTGGACGCCGTGATGGCCCGCGAGAGAATCCGCAGCACCGGCATCGGCTCATCCCTGGCGATCCCCCACGGCAAGAGCAACGCCGTGGCCAATCTCGTCATGGGTATCGGCATCGCCCGCGAACCGATCGAGTTCGACAGCATCGACCGCAAGCCCGTCACCATCGTGATCCTCCTCATATCGCCGCCCGACCAGACCGCCATGCACATCCAGGCCCTGGCCAAAATCAGCCGCCTCATGCTCGACCGCGAGTGCAAGCGAGCTCTCGAAACGGCTTCTTCCGCCGAGGAGGTCTACGACCTCGTCAGCGAAAGAGACAGCCAATAGCCGCCGTAAGGCCTTCCCTGAAAAGCACTTGCATCGCACCCCTGCCGCCGGTTACTTGTCCGATTCCCACAGGATCAGATTCATGTCGTGGGGATTGGCCATATCCGTATGTCGAGGCAGCACCCGCACCGCCACGCCATGCTGGCCGGTGTCCTTGCACCGCATCGAACCGGTGAACCAGTGGCGTCCGTCCTCCTCGGTCTTGCCCGTCGGCTCCATGGGCACGGTCTTGCCCTCGCGGATGTTGCCCCAGGCGTCCACTTCGCCGTGGTACATCTGGACCGTCACATCGGCCGGCGTCGCCCGACCCAGCCGGACCAGCGCGTTGACATTGACCTGCGATCCCACGGTCAACTGCGGCTGTTTCGGGTTCAGCGGCGCCCGTCCGTGCCCGTTGCCAACGTCCAGGAGCACATCCTGAATCGAGAAGTCGCCCCAGACCTGCTGTATGTCCTTGCGCCACCGCGTGTACTCGCGGGCTCCCTTCATGCCATCGGCCGACAGCGACTGCCACCGCGTGGCCGCCGGATTATAGAACCGCCGCATGTACTGACCCACCATCCGATGCGTGTTGAACCGCGGCGCGATGAAACGAACCGACGTGCGGATCCGCGAGATCCAGGCGCGGGGGATGTTGTCGGCGCTGCGCGTATAGAACAGCGGCACCACCTCGTTTTCGAGGATGTCATACATCGACTGGGCCTCGACCTTGTCCTGGTAGTCCGGATCCTCGTAGGTCTCTTCGGCCCCGATGACCCATCCGCCGTCCGGCTGATAGCCTTCGGGCCACCACCCGTCCGCCGTGCTCATGTTCAGCACGCCGTTTAGCGCCGCCTTCATCCCGCTGGTGCCGCTGGCCTCCATCGGCCGTCGCGGCGTATTGAGCCATACATCCACGCCCCGCACCAGCAGCTTCGCCACGTACATGTCGTAGTCCTCAAGGAATACGATCCGCCGCCGCGCGTTGTGCTGATTGGCGAAGTGGACGATCTGTCGGATGATCTCCTTGCCCTCGGTATCCCGCGGATGGGCCTTACCCGCAAAGATAATCTGCATCGGCCGCTCGCTGTTGCTCAACAACCCCATCAGCCGCTCCGGGTCCCGCAGCA
>DSDB01000520.1 GCA_011057845.1 Phycisphaerales bacterium
AACAACCCCGTGGTGGTTCCGGTGTATCTGTACTATCGATACGATGCGGATGGGGTGTTGTCGGTGCCGCCGGAGTATCCGACGATCCAGGCGGCGGCGGACACGGCCAGAAACGGCGACGTCATACTGGTGGCCGACGGGGTCTATGCCAGCGAGGGCAATCGAGATGTGGTCCTGCGAACCGCCACAACCATCCGCAGCCAGAGCGGCCCCAGCCGCTGCATCATCGAATGCCAGGGCGATGAAGAGACGACTCATCAGGCGTTCATCTGTCAGGTGGGCGCCGGCAGCCAGGAGTATGCCATCGAAGGGTTCACCATCCGCAATGCGTTCAGCATATCCGGCGGGGCGATTACCTGTCTGGCGTCCGGCCCGTCGATCCGGAACTGCATCTTCGTCAACAACTATGGCTTGAATGGGGCGGCCATCACGGGCGGCGGGGCGTGCGCGGGCGTGCAGGTTCCCATCCAAATCACGAATTGCACGTTCTACGGCAACTACAGCGAGGCCGGCGCCAGCATTGTGAATATGGAGGGGCATGGCTACGATGCGGCGATGCTGTACAACTGTATCATGAAGGGCAATTCCGAGCCCGAGTTGCGTACGTGGCCGCTGGCGAAATGCGGCATTCCGACCATTGAGGTGCGGTACAGTGTATTGCAAAGCGACTGGTGGATGGGCGAGAACAACCGGCTGGTGGCTGATTGCGAGCCAATGTTCGCGGATGAGGGCGCGGGGGATTTTCACCTCAAGAGCCAGGCGGGCAGGTGGCTGAGCGACGATGGACGATGGACGAAGCGACCAGTCCGTGTGTAGACACGGGTGATCCGGGCAGTCCGGTCGGGCGGGAGCCCTTCCCGAACGGCGGCCGGGTCAATATGGGGGCTTACGGAGGGACGGCTGAGGCGAGCAAGTCGTACTTCGGAGGCCCGCCGTGCGAGACCATCGTGGCGGGCGATATCAATGGCGACTGCCGGGTGGACTTCGCTGATTTCTGCATTCTCGTGCAGCAGTGGTGCGTGGATAACACGCCATAGCCGGTTCTGGCGGCATCGATTCCGGGCTTGGGAAGCAGGGGGGCGTCCGCTTTTGGGATTGTGGGTTGACCGTTTTTTCCCGTTGACGGCGCGCTATGGCGGGCATAGGATTGTTCGTTAATCATACGTATACGTACTATGCAAAAGACGCGATGGCGACTGGACACGACATTGCGATGGGCCTGCGTGCGGCGTATCTGCGGATGCACCGGCAGACAAACGCTTACCTTGCCCGATGTGGGATTACGGCCGACCAGTTCGTGCTGCTGGCATTGTTGATGGAGGAGGATGGCATCACGCAGCGGGAATTGGTCCGGCGGGCTTCGTCCGACGCCAACACGGTTCGGGCGATGCTGGTGTTGCTGGAGAATCGCGGTCTGGTGAAGCGAGGGCCCCACCCCAAGGACCGGCGGGCGCGTGTCGTGACCCTTACACAGGGCGGTCGGGAGGCCTTCGATAGGTATGTGTCGGCGGTTCGGCTGCTTCAGAATCATCTGAGCGGCTTGTTTGAGGACGGAGAGTCGCGGGTGTTGGTCGGTTTTCTGAAACGTATTTCGCAGGCGATGGCGCTTCCGGAGCATCGGCGGGGCCGGTCTGGATCGGCCATCTGTGAGGCTGGCCGTCTATCGGATTAAACGCAGTTGAAAGGAGGTACGCTATGGGCAATCGAAGATTCATTGTCATTGGGTTGGCCGTGATACCGGTGATAGGTATGTTGTTGCCTGTCGGGCGGGCGGCCGAGCGGCCGCGGTTCGGCGGCGGAGGGCCAAGGGTTACGTCGCCGGAGGTGGCGGCGGACGGTCGCGTGACTTTTCGTATCCTGGCGCCCAAGGCTCAGGAAGTGCGGCTTTCGGGCAGCGACATCCCGGGCATAGGCCAGGGGGCCACCATGACGAAAGACGCCAACGGCGTGTGGGAAGTGGCGGCCGGGCCGCTGCCCGGGGGCGCATATCGGTACAACTTCAATGTGGACGGCGTGTCGGTGATCGATCCGCGGAATCCTTCCACGAGCGAGTCGAACATGAACGTATGGAGCCTGGTGTACGTGCCGGGGGTGGACTTCATGGACACCAGGGACGTGCCGCACGGGGCGGTGGCGGAGGTGACGTACTACTCCAAGTCGCTCGAGCGTTTCCGCCGGATGCACGTTTACACGCCGCCCGGATACGAGATGGGCGGGGGTAAGTACCCGGTATTTTACCTGCTGCACGGGGCGTCGGACAGCGATGATTCGTGGACGACGGTGGGGCGCGCGGGGTTCATTCTGGACAACCTCATCGCGGCGGGCAAGGCCAGGCCGATGGTCGTGGTGATGCCGGCCGGCCATACGGGGCCGTTCAGCTTCGGAGGGCCGCGGCAGACGGTGGATCCGTTCATCGAGGATTTTCAGAAGGACATCCGGCCGTATATTGAGAAGAACTACCGGGTCCACACCGACAGAGCCCATCGCGCCATGGCGGGCCTGTCGATGGGGGGCGGCCATACCATCAATATCGCGATACCGCACCTGGAGGACTATGCTTATATCGGGGTGTTCAGTTCGGGCATCTTCAGCCTTGGCGGCCGCGGCGGGCAGGGGGACTCCGGGCCTTCGTGGGAGGAGCAGAACAAGGCCAAGCTCGATGATGCGGCACTGAAGAAGGGACTCAAACTGCTGTGGTTCGCCACGGGCAAGGAGGATTTCCTGGTGGGGACATCGCGGGCGACGGTGGAGCTGTTCAAGAAACACGGGTTCGACGTGGTCTACAAGGAGACCGAAGGCGCCCATACATGGACGAATTGGCGCGATTACCTCAGTGAGTTCGCCCCGCAGTTGTTTCAGTAGCAGGGGGCAGGACTGACCCATGAACAGAGCCAGGCGGCGATGAGGGCTCCGTAGTTGCCCAGGGCGTAGCCGAGCAGGGCCATGAGGATGCCGGCCGGGACGAGGCGGGCGTTGTGGTGGGATGCCACGACCGAGACGCTGGCTGCGCCTCCGATATTGGCGGCGCTGGCGATGGCGGCGGAGTGGACATCGACGTGCAGCAGCCGTGCGCCGAGCACACAGAAGGCGCCATGGATGGCAATCCAGAGGTAACAGGCCAGGAGGAACCAGGCAGCCGAGCCGGTCAGGCCGGAGACGTTGGCCTGCGCGCCGATGTTGGCCACGAAGAGGTAGACCAGGGCCATGGCCAGTTCATGACTGGCCGGGATACGGCGGGCGGGGGTCAGTGAAAGCAGCAGGCCCAGGGTCGTAATCAGGAGGATCCGCCATGTGGAGGTTGTCAGGACCGGGCCGTATTCGGGCAGGTGCTTCGATATCACGGTTGCCGCCCAGGTGCAGGCAAACCCGAGGACAAGCAGGTAGAGGAAGTGGCGGGTCTTGACATATTCGCCGCGGTCTTTGCTGTCCGGGATGGATTCCATCGCTCGGATGCGTGCTTCATCGACGCGAGCGAAGCGGTTGAAGGCGGCGGCGAAACCCTTGGAGCCGAGGAGGATAGGCAGCCAGATAAGATAGGCAAAGTTGTCGCCGAGGATGGCCAGGCCGAAGGCTTCGCCGCTGGTATTCAGGGCCTCGCGGATGGCCGCCATGTTGCCGGTGCCGCCGATCCAACTGCCGGCCAGTGTGCCGAAAGCCTTCCATGCGTCGGATGGGAGGCGATTGCGGACGACCAGGTAGGCCAACGGCGCGCCGAAGACAACGCCGACGGTCCCAAAGAGCATAACGAACACGCCGCGGCCCATAACCCGGACGGTAGACCCGACGTCCACCTTCAAGAGCATGATGACCAGAAACA
>DSDB01000114.1 GCA_011057845.1 Phycisphaerales bacterium
AAACCCACCCCACCGGGCAACCTCGAATGTCCTGAACGCTATCGCCCCAATGGGGGGTGGCATCCAACGCCGCAGGCAAGGGATGGCATAGATCGGGTCGAACGGCACGCCCCGGAGCTTCACCCATCCCTTCACGCGAGTGAAGGGCCGCCACCCAGACGTGTAGGGTGTGCAACTTGTCGCACACGCGGGTGCTTGCCGGCATCAGCGTGGGCAAGAACGGCACTTGCCCACCCTACATGGCTAAACAAATCCCAAACCCCAAACACCAAATCCCAAACAAATTACAAACCCCAAGCACCAAATCCCAAACGCTGTCGCCTGGCGTGGCGGCCCGTTTGGGATCTGGTCATTGGTGCTTGTTTGTAATTTGGGTTTTGGCTATTGGTGCTTGTTTGGTTCACCTGCTATACTGCCGCCATGCAGGGAATCACAGTTGAAAAGGCTTTGAGTACGTATTGGGGGTACGACCGCTTTCTGCCCTTGCAGGAGCAGGCGATGGCCGCCATTGTCCGGCGGCGGGACTGCATCGTGGTGCTGCCGACGGGCGGGGGCAAGAGCCTGTGCTACCAGGCGCCGGCGGTGACGGCCGAAGGGACGGCCGTGGTGGTTTCGCCGCTGATCTCGCTGATGAAGGACCAGGTCGATGCCCTGACCGAGTGTGGCGTCGCGGCCGGGCGGCTGGACAGCTCCCTGGCGCCGCATGAGCAGCAGGCGACGATGGAGGCACTGAAGGCGGGCAGGCTCAAACTGCTGTATGTCGCCCCCGAGCGGCTGGTGACGGATGCGTTTGTCGAGATGCTCAGGAAGATTCGTCTATCCTTCGTCGCCGTCGATGAGGCCCACTGCGTCAGCATGTGGGGGCACGACTTTCGCCCGGAGTATCGCCGGCTCGGCTCGCTCAAGAAGCTCTTTCCGGGCATCCCCGTGGGGGCGTACACCGCCACGGCCACCGAGCACGTCCGCGCCGACATCGCCGAGCAGTTGAATCTCGAGCAGCCGACGCTGCTGATCGGTTCGTTCGACCGGGCGAACCTGGTCTACCGCGTCTTTCATCGTGGCGATATCCTCAAGCAGGTCCGCGGCGTGCTCGACCGTCATAAGGGTGAGTCCGGCATCATCTATTGTATTCGCCGCAAGGACGTGGATTCGATGTGCGCCCAACTGAAGGCCCTGGGCTACCGTGTCGCTCCGTATCACGCCGGGATGGAGGACGAGGACCGCAAACGCAACCAGGACCGGTTCATCAAGGAAGAGGTGGACGTGATTGTGGCGACGATTGCGTTCGGGATGGGTATCGACAAGTCGAACGTGCGGTTCGTGGTTCACACGGGCATGCCCAAGTCGCTGGAGCATTATCAGCAGGAGAGCGGCCGGGCCGGACGGGATGGCCTGGAGGCCGAGTGCTGCCTGTTCTATGGCGGCGGGGATTTCGGGACGTGGAAGTTCCTGATGAAGGACATGCCCGATGAGGCCCGCGAGATCGCCACGGCCAAACTCGGCGACATGTACAACTACTGCACCGGCGGGCTTTGCAGGCACCGGTCCCTGGTGCGGTACTTCGGCCAGGACCTGGATGGCGACGATTGCCAGGCCTGTGACATTTGCCTGGGGGACCGGGAGTGCATCGAGGACGCCCTCGTGACGGCGCAGAAGATCCTGTCGTGCATCCTGCGGCTGGAGCAGCGGTTCGGCGCGGGCTACACGACGCTCGTGCTGACCGGCTCGCAGGAGCAGAAGATCATCGAGTCCGGCCACGACAGGCTCACGACCTACGGACTGCTCAGCGACCGGCCCAGGTCCGTCGTGCGGGACTGGATCGAGCAACTCGTGGGCCAGGGCTGCATCGCCAAGGCCGGCGAGTTCAGCGTCCTGAACATCACGCCCAGGGGCTGGGAGGTCGTGCGCGGCACGCGCACCCCGCGGTTGTTCAAACCGCCGGAAAAGCCGCTCAAGAAGTCCAAAGCAGCCGCCCAGTCCTGGGAAGGCGTGGACAAGGGGCTGTTCGAGGTGCTGCGGAAGATCCGGGCGGAGATAGCCTCGCGGAAGGGTGTCCCGGCGTTTGTCATCTTCGGCGACACGACGCTTCGCGATATGGCGAGGCGGCGACCCGCGACGCTCGACGACATGTTGTGGGTTTCGGGCGTGGGCAAGACCAAGCAGCGCCAGTATGGCAAAGTCTTCCTCGAAGCGATTGCCGACTACTGCCGCCGCCACGCAAACAGTCTCAATGCAGAGGACGCGAGCGGCGAGGCACGAAGGAAGAGGGACGAGGGACGACAGACGCGTCCATCGTCCATCGTCCGTAGTCCATCGGGCTCTGGGGTCTCTGCGATCTCCGCGGCGAGCATGCCGTCGCGGCAGAGCAGCGATCCACGGCCGAATCTGCCACCCGCAAGATACCCCCAGCCGCCGCAAATCGGAACCGGACGGCGAACGGGCTTCAAGCCGACGTCGCACCGTCGACGCCACGGCAAGCCATAAGAAGCCGTCACCCAAAAGGGAAAGTCAGAATGCAAAGCCCGAAACGAAAAGCCACAGCCCGGAAACTCAAAACCACACGCAAGGCGCGACACCGGTGCCGTTTTGCGGTTTGAGTTTTGGTTTTACGTTTTGCGTTTCAGGTTTGTCTCCTTGATCTGGCGCGGGGGCGGATGTGCACGCCCTGCGATGCGGCTCAGACCCTCCACGGTGACCTCATGGCGCGGTCGAGGAGGCGGTTGGCCTGGGGGTTGTCTGCGAAGGTCTCCGTCTGGGGGTCCCATCGCAGCGACTTGCCCATCTTGTAAGCGATGATGGTCAGGTGGCCCAGCGAGGCGGAGCGGTGGCCGATTTCCTCGTGGCTGCTGGGCTTGCGGCGGGTGCGGATGCAGTCGAAGAAGTTCGCGTGGTGGTCGTTGTCGCCGATATTGACCTCACGGGTGGTCAGCTTCATCGCCTCGAACAGCTCGGCCGGCCCGCCCTCAATGGGTCCGCCGGTGCTCATCGACGTGACCCAGCCCCGCTCGCCGACGAAGACGCCGCCGAAATTGCCCGCCAGCCGTGCCTCGGCCGGGACCGCTTTGTACAGGCCATGAACCTGCCCCCAGTGGTCCACCAGGTGAAGCAGCGTCCCGTTGGCGTACTTGCAGGTCAACGTGGGGTAGGGCCCGTCGGCCGGATGAATCAGCTCCACCGGGCCGCTTTCCTCGAAGCCCAGGGCGTATTGAATGACATCGGCCGAGTGGGAGTGGAACCACGTCGAGGATGCGACACCGAAATCCTCGTTGAACGACCACGGGACCACGCCCGGCGTCGGATTGATATGGTAGACCGAGTTGTAGGGCTGCCACGGGGCCGGACCCACCCACAGGTCCCAGTCCAGGCCGTCGGGAACCGGCTCGCCGGGCAGTGCGAAATCCATCGGGACATAAGACGCGGCGGTCTTCTCCGGGGCAATCGCGGACAAGCAGTTGGCGAAACGCGAACCGCCGATAAATCCGCCCAGTCCCGTCCAGAGCGTGAAGACGCTCTTGACCTGCCCCAGTCCGCCCGAACGGACGAAATCGCAGACCTTGCGGATGGTCGTGATGGAGCGGTACTGCGTGCCGGTCTGGAATACGCGGCCGTGCCGCTGGATCGCCTCCACCAGCCGCCGACCCTGCCCCACGGTCAGCGAGATGGGCTTCTCGCAGTAAACGTCCTTGCCCGCCCTGGCCGCGTCGATGCTCTGCAGGGCGTGCCAGTGGTCCGGCGTGACGATAACAACGGCGTCGATGTCGTCGCGGGCCAGCAGATCGCGGTAGTCGTTATAGC
>DSDB01000560.1 GCA_011057845.1 Phycisphaerales bacterium
GCCGCGTGCCCTCCTCGGCACACGCCGGACACGCCCGGCCGACAACACTCGTTTCGTCAAACACCATCATCGAGAACAACACCCTCTTTCCGAAGGCCATGTGTCTGGCGGCCGCGACCTGCGTCTGACGGCCTCGGGCGGGTCTCAAGCCCGCGGCTCGGCTGTGCCGAAGATGTTCGCACGGTAATTGTAGTATGCGCGAACAGCCGTCGCAATGGCGCCGGACAGCGCCTGAGCCACCGTCGCCGCCACCGGCGGGCTGAGCCAGTGCGCCTGAACCACCCACTGAAACGGAATACGAACGGCGTACATGGCCGCGATGCCTCGGAGATTCGCCTTGAGGATGGACTTCATGTCCGCCGCGAAGCACCGCTGCCCGATGTAGTATCGACGAATGTGCAAAACGGCATAGATGGCGGCCATGCCGATGATGAAACCCGCCGTCCCCGCTATCGCCGAGCCGGCGCTGATCAGACCGTTTGATGCCGTCACCCGATCCAGCAGCCAGGCCGAACCCGCGCTGGCCACCAGCGCCACCAGCGAGGCCAGTATCTCAGAGGCGTAGTACTTGATGCTGGTTCGCGACAGCCATGAATTCGTCATCGGATCTCGATGGACCCCACGTTGGTCCTCAGGGTAATCTTGCCGTCGCCGCCGCCGATGGCGCCGTTCATGCTCTTGCCCAGCTTGCCGACCACGGTGATGGGCCTGGTGGTGCTGACCGACCCGACGTTTGTCGCGGCCGAGACCTCCGCCGACAGGTCCTTCGGGGCCATAAGCTCAATGCTGCCGACGTTGGTGGCGATGTCCGCGTTGAACCCAGCCGGCGCATCCGAGGCACAAAAGACCTTCACCGACCCGACATTCGCCCGCAACTTCACCTGTGCAACAACGCCCTTGCACGTAATGGACCCGACATCGGTTTCGGCGTCGATCCGGCCGTGCATGTCGTTGATGTTTACGGAACCGACCGTACTCCGGCAACGGGCCGTTAGATCGAACGGCGCGGAGACCTCGAAATTGACCGTCACAGACCGCTTCTTTGTGTCATCGGGCAACGACGCCCGTATCCGCAGGGTCTCGCCGTCCGGTTCGATCTGAATCTTGACCGCCTCGGCCAGTTCCTCGGCCTTCTCCGGTGAGTAGGCCTTGACAATGATATCGGCGCTGAGATGGACCTCGTCCACATCGGATCCGTTGACGGTGATCGAGCCGACCCGCGTCTCGATGTCCAGTGTCCGGATGCCCGCCGCGGGAAGGTGAACGCTTTCGGTCTTTTGATGCGTCGCCTTGAAAAGACTGTCGGCGCTGATACAGCAACCGCCCGCGAACATCAGGGCCGTCAGCATGGCGGCCAGCCCTGTACGAACCATGAACGGATTCATCGCATCGACACTCCTGATACCCATCTATAACCGCCATGGACTGCGCATGGCCCGCGCCAGCATCCGGTTGGCCCCATCGTCATTGACGAACCGCTCGGCGGCCGGGTCCCATTCCAGGGTCCGCCCCAGCCGCAGGCAGATGTTGGCCGCGTGGCAGGTCGTGACCGACCGGTGCGAGACCTCCGCATTCGAGATGGGCACGCCGCGCGTCTTGACGCAATCGAGGAAGTTGCGATGATGCCCGCCCATGAACTCGTAGCCCATCTGCGAACCGCTGAGCTTGCGCATGATGGCCTCGCTCGAAGCCGTTACCTTGCCCGTGTCGTCAACGCTGACCCAGCCCTCATCGCCCACGTACTTGTTGCCCCGCGGGCCCCGGCCGGGCTCGGTCTCATCGTGCATAATCATCTTCACGCCGTCGGCATAGGTCGCCGTAACCTCGAACCGCACCGGCGTATTGAACAGGCCGTCTTTTGGATACTCGGCCCAGCCCTCGTACCGCACCGGCCCGGTATCCTGGCTGTTGTTGGCCCACTGTGCCAGGTCGTTGAAATGGGCCCCCAGGTCCGTCAACTGGCCGCCCGAGTAGTCGTAGTGCCAGCGGAAAGACCCGTGGCACCGCGCCTGCGTATATGGCTCCCAGGGGGCCGGTCCCAGCCACGTGTCGTAATCAAACCCCTCCGGGACCGGCTGGGCCGGCTGCGGCGGGCACATGGGACCATTGTGATAGTAGCAATGCAGGGTTTGCAGCCTGCCGAGCATCCCGCTACGGGCCATCTCCACGCCGAACCGAAAACACGCATTGCTCCGCCGCTGCGTGCCCGACTGGTACACCACGCCCAGGCGTTTCATCGTATCGGCCACGGCCCGGCCCTCGGCAATCGTCAGGCTCAGCGGCTTCTCACAGTAGATGTCTTTGCCCGCCCTGGCCGCCTCGATGGACAGAATTGCATGCCAATGGTCGGGCGTGGCGATTAACACCGTGTCAATATCCCCACGACCGAGCACCTCCCGGAAATCCTTGTACTGTGCGCAGGAGTCATTCCCGTAGGCCTGATCCACTACCTCTTTGGCCCGCCGCAGGTGTCCGGCGTCCACATCGCACACGGCCAGGACGCGCAAGTCCTCACAGGTTAAGAAGTTGCGCAAATTGTGCATCCCCTGCCCGCCAATCCCGATGGCCCCCATCGTCAGGCGACCGCTCGCCCCAAACGCCCGCGACGGCACAAAGTACGGCAGGGCCACGGCCGAGCCGGCCAGCGCCGCGGCGCCCTTGAGAAAAGACCTGCGACCGAAGTGCTTCATGACCTGCATCTCCAGAACCACGCTGCAAGCGGACACACCGTAACAGCCCTGACGATACCACAGTACCGAGTGCACCGCAAGGGCCGGCCACCGATGGCTGCTGTGGGCGGGGCGTCCCGCCGTCGGAGTCATCCCCCTTGGGACCGAGAATACTCGCCTTCACGCAAAAACCATGCCGGGTATCCCGCCGACCGGCGGAATTTCTGCATTAAATTGAAGAAAAGCGGCCTAAGGTGTGTATATTGTTACAGATTAAGAACTTGGCCGACGGCGATCCGTCGGGGCCGGCATAAGGAGCCGGGAGAAAAAGCAACGTGTGCCAGGACGAACTGAACGCACTGCAACGCTGTCAACGGGGGTCGCGCGAGGCCTTTGGGCTTCTCGTCAACATGTATAAAAAGGACGCCTACTTTATCGCGCTGGGGCTGGTTGGGAATAGAGAGGATGCACTGGACTTGTCGCAGGAGGCCTTTGTCCGGGCGTTCCGCCATATCCGCGACGTCCAGCCCGGGCGACGCTTCTTCCCCTGGTTCTACCAGATCCTGCGGAACCTCTGCGTCAGCCACCTGCGCAAACGTAAGCACCGCCTCGCCGCCAGCCTCGACGACACGAACTGCCCCGAGGTCGAGGCCCGGGACGACAGCTTCAGCCCGGACGCCGTCGTCGGCAAGGCCGAAACCAGGAATATCGTCTGGGAGGCGATCTCAAAACTCGAACCCAAACACCGGGAGGTGATCATCCTTCGCCACTTTCGCAACATGAGTTACGAAGAAATCGCCGAGGCCCTCGGTTGCAACAAAGGAACCATCACCAGCCGTTTATACTATGCACGCAGCCGCCTCAAGGAACTATTGGGGCCCGCCAAAGGAGGTGTTCTCCATGACGTGCCATGATTACAAAGACCTTATGATGGGCTACCTGGACGACGAACTGACGCCCGAGCAGCGAAATCGGTTCGAGATCCACCTGTCCGGGTGCGACTCATGCCGGGCCGATTTGAAGCAATTCCGAAAGCTCAAGGCCATCACCGACGAAGTCACCCTCGCCGAGCCGGAAGACAGACTCTGGCAGGACTACTGGTGCGGCGTGTA
>DSDB01000147.1 GCA_011057845.1 Phycisphaerales bacterium
AAATGGCCTAAGGCGCTCTGCCGGTCGTTTATTTCCTCTTCGGTGAACAAGAGCAGGGTCCGGCCGATCTGGATATGGTCGCCCTCGGCCAGCGCAACCTCGTCCGATATCCGCCGGCCGTTGATGAGCACACCGTGCCGGCTGCGCATATCCAGTGCATGGTATTTCTGGGTTCCCGCATCATAACGGACCTGCAAATGCTTGCGGGATACGAGGTCGTCGAGTATCTGAATCGGCAGCGCCTCGGCCCGGCCCACGACGTTTGTCCGGTACCCGAGGGGATAGAAGTCCCCTTGCTGAGCACCATTTGTAACGATCAGGCACGCCATGGCATATCCTCAAGAATCAGCGTCTCGTGCGGCTGTTGTAACCATTAGAGTTTACGGCAAACTCTGGGGCAGGCCCGCTTCTTCGTGCAGGGCAGTGTGCGGGACTCTCCCCTTAATTTCGTGGATCTCCTGAACAGGCGCGCCTATTCCAGCGGCGGGGCAGCGCCCGGTCCAGCAGTACAGGCACATGTCCTCGGCTGGGAGCCCGATGGCCTCGACCATATCCTCCACGGTCTGATAACGAAGCGTCGTTACGCCGAGGTCCTTCGTGATCCGATGGACCATAGCCGCGTACTTATCGGTCGTGGGGTCCGTGTATGCCGATACATCGCGTGTGTCGTGCCCCTCGAGCGAACGAATCGCCCGTCTGGCGGCCAGCTCGTGAATGGACCGTGTCGATAGATTGAATCGACAGGGGAACATCAGCGGCGGGCATGCCAGGCGCACGTGAACGGCCTTGGCGCCGCAGTCCCAGAGCTTCTTGATGGCGAAGTTCTTGAGCTGCGTGCCGCGGACGATGGAGTCCTCACAGAGCACAATGCTGTTGCCCTCAATGACGTCCTTGATGGGAATCAGCTTCATCCGAGCCACCTGGTCGCGCGTCTCCTGCGAGGGCGGGGTGTAGCTGCGTCCGTAACCGGGCGTGTACTTCACAAGGGGCCGCCTGAACGGCTTGCCGGACTCCATGGCATAGCCCAGCCCGTGCGCGAAGCCGGAGTCAGGAACCCCACTGACAAGGTCCACCTCGATGTCCGTGTCTCGCCGGGCGAGCAAACGCCCGCATCGCTCCCGCACGACCTCCGTATTGACGCCCTCGTAGTCCGAGGCGGGGAATCCGGTGTATATCCAGAGAAACGAGCACACCTGCTTGGGGCGCTTTCGCCCGGCTCTGCGCTGCACGATGCCGTCTTCGTTAATCAGGATGATTTCACCGGGCTCGATGAACCGGACGACCTCGAATCCGTTGTTTGGAAAGGCGCACGTCTCGCTCGTAACCGCCCATGCATCCTCGCGGCGGCCTATTATGAGGGGTGTATAACCGAGGCGATCTCGGGCGGCGTATATTCCGGCGCGGGTCAGCAGCAGCAGGGAGCAGGAGCCCTCGATACGCTGGAACATCCTCTCGATGCCATCAATAAGATTTTTACCCTGGCTGATGAGTTTGGCAATCAACTCGGCTGCATTGACATTCCCGCGGGAAACCTCGCTGAAGGAGACCCCTGCCTGGAGCAACTCGGTGGCCAGGGCATTGGCGTTCTCGATAATCCCGTTCATGGCCACACAGAAGGGGCCGAACCGCGAATTGAGGTATATCGGCTGCTCGTCAAAGCCGCTGATTACACCGATACCCTTGTTGCCGCTGATTCGCTGGTAGTCATCGAAGAACTTCGATTTGAACTGGCTGCGGCTGACGTCATGGATCTGACGGTGGAAACGGTCCCCGAGGACGGCAATTCCGCCATATTCGGTGCCTAGATGGGAATGGTAGTCCGTCCCGTAAAACAGCGTTTCGATGCAGTCCGTCTTGGAAACGACCCCGAAAACTCCGCTCATGCACTGCCTCCTTTCAGATGTCAGCGTAGCCGTCCGGCAACACACATTTTGCCGGTGCCAAAAGTAAACCTACCGGCAACCGGGGCAAACGTCAAGCCGCCGTATCCAGCCGCGTTGTCGGCGGGCAGCGAAATCGCACCTGCGACGGCGGTTTTCTCTTCGCCAAAGGCCCTATATTGTATATATTTGCGTGCCGGACGTTACCGGGGTCCTCCGGATTCGCACTATTTCTGCGTAGAAGCCATTTTTCTGTAACAAAATCGGCGGTTCGGACGTCTGAACCACGTGATCAGGAGCATGGCGCAGAATGACTGCCCTTCGGACTGGGGGGCTGCCTTGATCAATCCGATATAAATATTGTGTTAGCAGTAACTTACGGCGTCACAAGCGACGGTCGTAGGCCGGTTGTGAAGGAGTCGATTTGATAGCAAGTGTCAGGAAAAAGCGGATTGGCCAATTGCTCTGTGAGAAGGCCTACTTGGACGATGTTCGGCTGAACACGGCACTGGAACGTCAGAAGACGGATCAGCGGCGCATCGGCGACATCCTTATCGAGTTGGGCCACGTATCGCAAGATGAGTTAAATGAAGCACTTGCGCTCCAGGCGGGCATAGAGCGCGTGGACCTGGCCGAGGTATCCGTGCCCAGCGAACTGATCAGCACGGTACCGGCGGAGTTGGTCAGCAAGTACAACGTGCTGCCCCTCAGCCGCGACAACGGTCGGATTTCTCTGGCGATGACCGATCCATTCCAGCCCCAGGTCATTGAAGACGTTCGCGTCGTAACGGGTTGTCTGGTGAAGCGTTACTATGCCAATCCCAGCGATATGGAGAATGCGATTCTGAAGTTCTACGGGTCGAACGTGGCCCGGATGTTGGACAACCTGGCCCCGGCTGAGCACCGGGCCGAGGCCGAGGAGCAGCTCGAAGGCATCGATTTCTCACCGGCCAAGCTGCATGAACTCGCCCGTCAGCCCTCCCTGGTGAACTTGGTGAACCTGATCATCCTGGAGGCGATTGAGGCGAGGGCCAGCGATATCCACATCGAGCCCTTTGAGAGCGAGGTCAAGATCAAGTACCGCATCGACGGCATTCTGGTGGAACAGTCGCCGTCGTCGAAGAAGCTGCATGCGGCGATCATTTCACGTATCAAGATTATGGCCGATATGAATATCGCCGAGCGGTTCGTTCCCCAGGACGGCCACATCGAGTTTACGGGCAAGAACGGGCGGATCGATATCCGTGTTTCGACCATTCCGACGGTCTGGGGCGAGGCGCTGGAGATGC
The DNA here is from genome assembly GCA_011057845.1 of Phycisphaerales bacterium. Lineage (GTDB taxonomy): Bacteria > Planctomycetota > Phycisphaerae > Sedimentisphaerales > Anaerobacaceae > UBA2266. Next base: position 3,170 of record DSDB01000147.1, read on the forward strand.
GTCTTCTGGACCGGACGGCCTCACTGATCCGCCTGGAGGACCTCGGGATGCAGGAGGTAACCCTCGAAGGGTGGGCGAAGTGCCTCAACAAGACGCACGGCATCGTCCTGGTGACGGGCCCGACCGGCTGCGGCAAGACGACGACGCTGTACGGTTCGCTGCGCAAGATATACAAGCCCGGCGTCAAGATGATCACGGTCGAGGACCCGGTGGAGTACCAGCTCGACGGCATCAACCAGATGCCGATCAATCCCAAGCGTGGGCTTACGTTCGCCCAGGGATTGCGGCACATCCTGCGGCACGACCCGGATATCATCATGGTTGGCGAAATCCGCGACCGGGAGACGGCCGACATCGCGATTCGTGCGGCTTTGACGGGGCATCTGGTTTTCTCGACGTTGCACACCAACGATGCGGCCGGGGCGGTTACGCGTCTGATTGATATGGGCCTGGAACCGTTCCTGCTGGCCAGTTCGCTCGAAGGCATCCTGGCGCAGCGGCTCATTCGCAATATCTGTTCGCATTGTCGCGAGCCCTATGAGCCCGATGAGAATCTCCTGCGGAGCCTTAATGGGGCCGTCAAGGTGGGCCGTGAGGTAACGCTCTA
>DSDB01000044.1 GCA_011057845.1 Phycisphaerales bacterium
GCCGGTGTTGTCGCCGGCGAACCTCTCGGACACCGAGCCGGAGGGCAGCCGCATCGTGAATTTCAAGGACCTGGCCCTGATCCTGGCCAAGTGGCTGCAAACTCAGGTCTGGCCCGTTCCGTAACGACACTTTTGCAGTGTCTCGGACAGGAGACACACCGAGATTGACGAGCACGGCCCTCGATCTGGATAGTTGGCTGATGGCTGAATCTGCCGAACCACCTGGTATGGACTGTTTCGCCAGGTGGTTCGGCAGCGAAAGCCGGTGACCGTCTGTTCATGTTGACGGACCCGGCTGTTCTCAGTATTCGCGGTTCTTGACGATGCCCGGCTGGGGAACGGGGTATCGGCCCTGCGCGTCGGCCACCAGAGGCGCGGGGGAATCCATGGTGATCTGGTCAAGCCCCGGGGCCATTTCGTGGTCGCAGTTGAGGATCTGCTCGTAGGTGATTTCCTGGCCGGTGTGGGCGGCCATGCGGCCGAGACTGGTGACCAGGCTGGCCCGGACACCGTATTCGGCTTCGTTGTAGGGCTTGTCGTCGCGGATGGCGTCCACCAGGTCGTTCCACTCATTCTGGTAGGGATTGCGCTGGTCCGGCGGGATCCTGGATTCCCACAGTTTGTTGGCGTCGGTGGGGTTCTGACCGCTGTGGATGCTCGAAGGCAGACCGCAATCGCCGCTCTTGGAGACGATGGCCATGCCCTTGCTTCCGTGGGCGTAACTGGAGTAGATGTCCTTGCAGCCCATAATGCACCGGCCGTCCATCAGGAACGTGGCCCCGTCGGCGTAGGTGTACTCGACCGAATACGTGTCGAGGTTCTGATCGACGTAGGTGATGCCTTCCGGACTCTGGCGGTAATGGCGGCCGCCCAGGGCATGGGCCTTGACCGGCCAGTCGTTCTTCATCCAGCACAGGTGGTCAATGATGTGAATGTAGAAGTCGCTGAAGTTGCCGCCGCTGGCCCAGATGAAACTGTGGAACCGCTGCACCTGGTACATCAGATCGCTGATGCCCGCCGGTTTGGGCGGCGACGAGAAGAACCCGATGGGCCCATGCATACGGTAGCCCCGCTGCAGAATGATGTCGCCGATCTCGCCGTCCTGGATGCGCTTGTGTAATTCCTGCAGGGCGCGGCTGTGGCGGCTCATCAGGCCGACGCCGACCTTCAGGTTCTTGGCCGACGCCTCTTCCGCGAGCTTGAACATCCGCTTGCTGGTGGGGCCGTCCACCGTGACGGGCTTTTCCATGAAGACGTTGAGGCCCTTCTTGACGGCGTAGGCAAAATGCACCCAGCGAAAGCCCGGAGGTGTGCCGAAGATGGCGATATCGCCCGGGCTCAGGCAATCCATGGCGTGCTTGTAGGCGTCGAAACCCACGAACTGCCGGTCCTTCGGGACATCCATCTTCTCGGCGTAGCCGTTCTTGAGATTGTCATAGCTGCCCCGCAGGCGGCCTTCAAAGACGTCGGCCATGGCCACGAGCTTGACGGGTCCTCTCCTGACGTTCATGGCGTCGGCGGCGGCGCCGGATCCCCGTCCGCCGCAACCGATCAGGGCGACCTTGAGGGTGTTGTCTTGGGCGGCGTACATGCGCGGAGCGGCCGCGGCCATGAAGGCCGATGCGGCGGCGATCCGCCCGGTGTCTTTGAGGAACTCGCGACGTGATGTGCTCTTATTGGATGTTTCACCCATAACCGTCTTTCTCCTAACTAATGTGGTTTCGGTTTGCGAAGCATGACTTTTGCGGCGGCCGCTGCGTCCTTAATCCGGGAGCCTGCAGCATCCGATACTATCATAACGATTGCCAGACCCTTCACAAGCCCCTTTTCGGGGGCATGGTTCAAGGACTTTCCCGAGAATCCCGTGACCGGTCCTCGGCAGGACGTTGGAGCACATCCTTGCGTGCGGCTTGTATCTTCCGGCCTGGGTTGGTCGTGCGGCAGGACCCGTCGTGGCAGCCGATGTACATGCCCGTGCCTTCGGTGGCCCCGCGAGTGCTCAGGCCCGTGTGGTGGATGTGATTGCCGCGAATGATGAACGAATCGCAGTCGTCGCTGTTCATCGTCAGGGCATTATTGCCGTTCTCATGCTGTTGAGAAAATCTTCGATAACTGGCAGGGCTCGTGGCGACGGCAGGAGTGACAAGTGATACCCTCGCCGGTGCACGTTGGGCGGGCCACGTCGATGTTTGTTCATTCTCAGTCCCCCTGGCGTCAGTCGGTCTCTCTTGGGTAACCCTGGCCCGGTTCGGTGATGAGTCGGAAGGCCAGGACCGGTTTACAGTCGGGGCCGAAATCGCCCCGCAGTTTGACCCAGCAATCGGCCGGTTCCGTGGGCTGCTGCTGGGGTATGACGACCGTGGCGGTCAGCCCTGCGCGGGCCATGGGGCCGAGGGTTACGGTCCACGACGGCGGCGTGAACGTCCAACCCTCCGGCAGATGCTCAACGGTGACTGTACCCTGGAGCGGGCCCTTGGAGAAGTTGTAGAGCCATAGGGGCAGTTCCGTCCGTTCGCCCGCCTGCACCCGATGCTCATATTCGCAGGACCAGGGGATCTGTTGAATCTTGACGGCGGTGGTCGGCGGCATGACCAGTTGCAGCACCACCGGGCAGGGCTTGCCGGGGCGGGGTTCAGACTCTGGTGGCGGCGTCAGCGGCAGTTTTGACGCCGAACCGCTTTCGACCAGGACGAAGACCGGGGCTGATCGTAGTTGTGCCGGAACGGCCGGGCCTATGGAGCGGCCCAGGTAGTCATAGACGCCGTGGACCGGTATGTCCGCGGGCAGTTGCCAGTCGACTGTTGTCTTGCCCCTGGTATCCCAGTCGCCGGGAATCTCGGCCCAGGCAACGAGCACATCCCGCCTGTGCCCATCGGGCAGGGCGCTGAAGGCGTAGACATGGGTATCCGGCCGGTCTGCGATGGTCCACTTGCCCAGGCATCTGGCCCCGGCCAGCAGCCGTCCGATAGCGGCCAGCGCCACGTAGGCGGGCCGCGGCGTCTGATCCATTCGCAGCAGCCCGAACTGGACGCCGTTGTGGGTCTCGTGGTAGTTGCCCAGGATGAAGTGAAAATGCCGTGCCACGCCCGCCCCGAGGCTGCTCGCATAAGATTGGGCCATGAACTCTGCCTTCTGCAACTCGCCTTTGCGTGGCAGTTCGCACCAGGGCGCAGGCCCTTCGTACTTTATGCCGCGGTCGCTCTCGGTGACCCAGATCGCCCGTCCGGACGCGGCCGCGTAGATGGGCCGCCACAGACGTGCGTATGAGTCCGGCCAGTCGTAGGTGTGAATGTTGTAGGTGTCGAAATACGGCCACGTCTCGTTCTCGATGATGGTCTGCGTCTGCAGCGGCGTCGGTGCGGCCGTGGACACATTCCAGCACACGATACAGTTGGGGTCGCCCGCCTTGAAGCCGAGCCATGCCGCCTTCTGATAGGCGCACATCTCGTCGGTGGTATGGCCTCCGAACTCGGGGATATTCGCCTCGTTCCAGGGCTCCCACGCCGGAACTTGCCCCTTGAATCGCCGCCCCATAACCTCGCCGAAACGGTACAGGATACGCAGGTCCGTGACGAACCGTCCGCAGGTTTGTCCCTCGCTGACCGCCCAGCCTGGCGTGTCATGGAAGACCTGCAAGACCTTCAGCCCGTATCGAGTCTGTATCTCCGCGGCCGAGTCGTATGTCGTACCGGACTCAAAATGGTCGCGCTGCGGCTGAATATCCTGCCACCTCATGCGGTCGCGGGTCCAGTTGAGGCCGGCCAGCGC
>DSDB01000202.1 GCA_011057845.1 Phycisphaerales bacterium
CTGACGGCCGATGAGCCGGTGCGGCGGCTGGACGTTGATGCCTTGCGGCGACAGGTGGACGAGTGGTTTACGCGGGAGGCGCTGGCGCAATTGCTTCCGGAGACGGGCCAGGCGGAAGCCGTCGCGCTGGACTGGATGGCGGCGGCCGGCAAGCGATGGAGACCCTTCCTGGCGGCCTGCGCCTATCGGGCGCTGGTCGAGGCCGACGGCGAGGGTCTGGATGAGGGGCTTCGGCGGGCGGCCGTGGCGGTCGAGTGCTTCCATAAGGCCTCGCTGATTCACGACGATATCGAGGACGGCGACGACGTGCGCTATGGCGACAAGACCCTGCACGCGCGGTACGGCGTGCCCATCGCGCTGAACGTAGGCGATCTGCTGCTGGGCGAGGGCTATCGGCTGCTGGCGCAGATCGATGCGCCGGCGGCGGTCAAGGAGCAGCTTTTTGCCGTGGCCGCGGCCGGACACCGGGACCTGTGCGTCGGCCAGGGGCGGGAACTGGCGTGGATGGCCGGGCCGGGGGCGTTGACCGTCGAGAGCGTACTGGAGATATTCGAGAAGAAGACGGCGCCGGCATTCGAGGTGGCCCTTCGCTTTGGGGCGATCTTGGCCGGGGCCGATGACGTGGTCGCCCGGGTGCTGGCCGACTACAGTCGGGCCCTCGGCGTGGCCTACCAGATACGCGACGATATTGAGGATTACTATGGATGGGGCGATGGCGAGGGATTGGACGTAATGCGGCCGTCGGTCCTGATGGCGATGGCGCATGGGTTGGGCGATGCGAGACAGCGAGCAATCCTGGAGAAGACATGGGGCGACGGCGCCGATGGTCCCACGACGCAGGAAGATATTCAAGCCGTGCTGGCCCGGATGCGGATCGACCGGCCCGCGCTGAATCTGATGGAATCGTACAAGAGCCGGGCGATCGGTGCGCTGGCGGGGCTGCGCAATTCGAACCTCAAGTCTCTGCTGCGGCGGGTCATCAGCAAGATATTCGGTGATTTCGAGTTGATGGGTTGTTGCGATGACCATCCGACGGGACATGATCGAGGCGGCCGGGCGGGCTAAGGCGCTGCTGGGCGACTCGGCCGAGGCGGTGGAGCGATTCGTCCGAAGCAGGCAGCAGGCCGACGGCGGATTCGCCGGGCGGGGCGAGGCCGGCGATCTATACTATACGGTCTTCGCGGTGGAGATTCTGGCGGCACTGGACGCGGAGATGCCGGTCCGTCGTATCGCAGCCTACCTTGACGGCTTCGGTGACGGGCAGTCGCTGGACCTTGTGCACCTGGCATCGCTGGCGCGATGTCGAGCCGCATTAGATGAGGCGGCGGCAACCCAGCCGGACAGGAAGACGGTTGGGGCGATGGCGGCGATGGTTGAGCGATTCAGGTCGGCCGACGGCGCCTTCAGTATCAAGGCCGGAGCCGACGCCGGCGATGTCTATGGTTGCTTCATGGCAACCGGCGCCATGGAGGACCTCGGGATGGGCCTGGCGGGTGCGCAAGCGATTGTTGCCAGGCTGGGGGCGCTGCGGCGGGCCGATGGGGGCTATGCCAACGACGACCGGACGGCGGCCGGCTCGACACCGGCGACGGCCGCGGCGGTGGTGTTGTTGCATGGGCTGGAAGCCCACGCCACGCGCGGGCAGGATGCCCGCGAGACGCAAGGGCGAGACGCCCTCGCCACGGAAAACAGACGGGGGACAAGGGACAAGGGACGACCGACGAAATACGAAATACGAAATACGGAATATGTCGCGATGGCGGCCCAGTGGCTGCTGGCCAGGCGGCATGTATCGGGAGGTTTCGCCGCGGGGCCGGGGCTGGAGACGCTGGGGATGACGGACCTGCTCTCGACGGCTACGGCGATTCACGCCCTGGCGACGGTGGGAGCAAGACTCGACGACCTGCGGGAGGCCGCGCTGGATTACCTTGACAGTCTCTGGCGGCCGATGGGCGGCTTTTGCGGTTGCGGGGCCGACGATGTCGTCGATTGCGAGTATACGTTCTACGGACTGCTGGCGATGGGACACCTGGTTCAATGAGCGAGTCTATCGATATCCGAACGCTCGATGCGACGCTGGACGACCTCGTCAAGAGACTGCTTGATGCGAGGGATGAAACCGGCCGATGGCAGGGACGGCTGTCGAGCAGCGCGCTTTCGACGGCGGCGGCGGCTTTTGCGCTGGCTAAGGTCGATCCGGAGAAGTACAGGGCCCTGACCGACGGCGGCCTGAGGTGGCTGGCGGAGCATCAGAACACCGACGGAGGCTGGGGTGATACCATCAGGAGCGCATCCAATATCAGCACGACGCTGTTGTGCTGGTCGGCCTTCTCCATTGTCGAGCGTTCCAATACGTTCAGCCACACCATCGAACGAGCGCAATCGTGGATCGCGGCAAAGGCCGGCAGCCTCGAACCGGCGGCGCTGGCGGCGTTGTTGGACGCGAAATACGGCCGGGATCGAAGCTTCTCCGCCCCGATCCTGACGATGTGTGCACTGGCGGGCAGGCTCGGCGAAGGCCGGCAGGCGTGGCAATATGTCCAGCCGCTGCCGTTCGAGCTGGCGGTGCTGCCGCGATGGCTCTTCGCGGCGATGCGGCTGCCGGTGGTCAGTTACGCGCTGCCGGCGCTGATTGCCATCGGCCAGGCGGGTTTCTACCATCGCAGGCCGCGTAATCCACTGACGAGAATGGTCCGCGGCCTGGCGCGCAGACGCACGTTGCGGGTGCTGGAGGCCGTGCAGCCGGACACCGGAGGATTCCTCGAGGCGGCGCCTCTGACAGCGTTTGTGGCGATGAGTCTGGCCGGCTCCGGCGAGAAGGACAGTCCCGTTGTGACCGGGGCGGTGAGGTTCCTGGTCGATTCAGTCCGGGCCGATGGGAGCTGGCCGATAGATACGAATCTGGCGACGTGGGTGACGACGCTGTCGATCAATGCGTTGGCCGCCGGCGACAAGGGGCTTGATGACGGGCAGCAACAGAAGCTGCGGGAGTACCTGCTGGCCACGCAGTACAAGACCGTGCATCCGTACACACTTGCGGCGCCGGGGGGCTGGGCGTGGACGAACCTGCCGGGGGCGGTGCCGGATGCGGACGATACGGCCGGGGCGCTGATCGCACTATGCCGCCTCGGCGAGCCGGACAAGCGAACCACTCAGGCGGCCTCGGCCGGGATCGAGTGGCTGCTGGACTTGCAAAACAGCGACGGCGGGATACCAACATTCTGCAGGGGCTGGACGAATCTACCCTTCGACCGAAGCGCACCGGATATTACCGCCCATGCCCTCAGCGCGTTCGCATCCTGGCTCGACCGACTGGCCGGGCCGATTCGCAAGCGCACCGAGCAGGCGATGCACCGGGCCGTGGCATATCTGGAATCCGCTCAGCGGCCGGATGGCTCCTGGGTTCCGCTGTGGTTCGGCAATGAGGCGGCGAATGGGCAAGAAAACCCCGTTTACGGCACGGCACGGGTGCTGCTGGGATTGAATCAGGTCGCCGGGCAAGGGGCGGGCCTGATTCGGCGGGGATGCGAGTACCTGTTTTCGGTGCGTAACGGCGATGGCGGATGGGGCGGTGCGAGTGGCGTAGCATCCTCGGTTGAGGAAACGGCCCTTGCCACCGATGTACTGGCGCAGACGGCGCTGCGGGGCTATGACAACGACTTGGCGGTGCGATGCCGACAGGCCGCCGGTAGTGGGGCGCGGTGGTTGTGCGAGCGGATGGAGGCGCCGGGTGGGATCGAGCCGACGCC
>DSDB01000034.1 GCA_011057845.1 Phycisphaerales bacterium
CGGTTTCCAAGTCCAAAGACCTCCGCAACGCAATCGAGAACTTGAAGCGGATGCACGGTTTACCGAGAATTCATCTGTGCGGGCAACCCCTCTACCCGCTGGAGGCTGTCCGGGCCTGGGTGCGGGAGAAACTGGTGAAGGAGGCGGTCTGATGGTTTCGACGTGCAAACGGGCCGCGACGGGCCATACCATCACGGCGGACCGGCTTCACCGGGTGGATGCGGAAAGGAGGTCCGAACATGAAGCATGACTTGGTGAAGCTACGAGTACGGCCGTCCCGAGACGGCAAGACGTTTGTATATCTGTTGGATTACATCGACGTGAATGGCAAAAGGCATCGACAATCGCTTGGACACGCGGACGCGCGCAAGGCCGAGGCCGAACGCAAGCAGGTGGAACGTAAGCTCCGAATGGGCATACTCGCTCCACCGCCGATGAGACTCAGTGACTTTCTGGAGGACAGTTTGACGCGCACGGGGGGCCAGATACGTGAGAGCACGCGGGTGGAATATGCTCATGCAATGCGAGACTTTATCCAAGAGGTGGGAAACATTGCGCTGGACGCGGTGTCATTCAGGCACGGGGAGCAGTTTCGGCAGGCCCAGATCGACCTGGGCCTTCGTCCGGCAACGGTGGCGAAGAAACTGCGCGAGGTGAAACGGTTACTCGAGCTGGCGGTCAAGCGTCGGCAGCTGGACCTAAACCCGCTGAGGCACGTCGAATCACCGAAGTCGCCGAAACGGGATATCCGGGTCTTGACGGATGATGAGTGCCGGCGGCTGGTAGGGGCGGCTATCGAGTACACGGGTCATTCTCGTGGCGGCCTGCGGTGGGACCTGCTCATAGCCGTGGCGCTGACTACGGCCATGCGGCGCGGAGAGGTATTGAACGCGGTATGGGCGGACATCGACTTCGCCGACAAGACGATCACGGTCGGACCGAAGGAGAGCACGTCGGAGACGTGGGCCTGGCAGGTCAAGGACACAGACCGGCGTACCTTGCCGCTGACCGATGAGGTCGTGGCGATGCTGGTTGATCACCAAGCCGGGCAGCCGACGGGCCTGCCGTACATCTTCGTACCGGCGGCCCGATACGAGCATATTCAGCGGCTCCGCGGTGATGGGCAATGGTCATTGTTGTTGACGCGGCAGGGGCTCATTGCGAATTTCACGGGCCGATGGAGGGGCCTCTTGAAGCGGGCGAATATCGACGCGGGCGTAAAATTCCACGACCTGCGGCGAACATGCCTGAGCAATTGGCTGGCCGACGGCATGAGTGAGTTCGACGTGATGAAGTTGGCCGGGCACAGTTCGTTCTCCACAACGCACCAGTTCTACCTGGCCGTGGCCGACGATCTGGTGGATCGGGCAAGGGCATCCACAGAACGACGGACGCAGATTTTGGCGCGCAGTTGGCACGCGCCCTGTTTTTTGGCAGAAGGGGCTTGACAGGTGATTTCGCAAGTCGTTACAATTCCAAGACTTAGGATTTTTGCGCCCGTAGCTCAATTGGATAGAGTGACGGACTTCGAATCCGAAGGTTGCAGGTTCGAGTCCTGCCGGGCGCATTTTCGGGATCGCGGATTGGAGGACGTCGGGGGGCTCCGGCACACTCATCCCCGCAAGCCACAAAAAAAGGGCCCCGATTTCACTCGGGACCCTTGGGTTGTTCAAACGTCCTGCCGCGATGACATTATTTCGGGGAGGCCGGACGACCGCCGCCGCCGCCGCCACCGCCGCCCATCGCCAGCGGAATCGCCACGGCACCGGCGATGATGCCGCCGAGCACCCAGCGATTCGACAGGTCCAGACCCAGCAGCTTCAGTTCCTCCAGCGGGGCATTCGTCGTCTTGGGCTCGGATTTCTTCTGAAGTTCAATGACCTTCACGGCGGGCATCGAGACCGACGAGACGGGGTTGAGCGCCCCCTCGCAGACGTTCGAGCCGCACACGTGACCGGCCTGGGCCGCCAGCAGACCTTCCGACTGCGCCCACTGCGGCAGCGTCGTCGGGTTCGTCAGCCTCACCGGCTCATCGACCAGACCCACCTTGCCCACCAAGTTGGCGAAGCTATCCCCCACATCGGCCAGACCCATGCCGACGCCTTCGGCGTTCGTGCGGAATGTCACAACTTCGCTGTGAAGTATCTCCTTAAAGCCGCGTGCCGTCGTGGCGGTTTCAAAGACGCATGCACTGAAATAGATCTCTTCCATTCCAGCATCGAACAGGTAGACGCTGTTGACCTTTGCTCGGGCCGGCCCGGCTGAAGTCTGGATCGTGAATGGCTCGGACAGGGCCCGAACCGCCACCATCTCGCCCAACTTGGCCGAGCTGACGTCGATGGCCGTGACCGTAAACATCAGGCTCTCGCCGAGAACGTTCGCCAACTCGCCGGTCGAGGTCTGCTGCTTCCACGTTCGGCCCACATCCTTGCGGCCAACCTTCTGGACCGTCTGTATAGACGTATTGCTCAGCCTCGCCCACATATCCATATCCCGACCCAGATCGCTGAGCTGTTGCGTCTGGCGGTCTACCACAAACGACATATTGGCGTCCCGCAGACGATCGGCCTGGAGCTGGAACCGGACTTGGTTCTTCGCCAGTTGCTCGGTCGAGACGGTGAAGACCGTTTCCACCTGGTTGCGGAACTGGCCCTGGCCGACGTATTCAACGGCGGAGATCATCCGATAATGCTGCACGTCCTCCGCCATAGCCGCCACAGGCAGGACGCACACAAATGTCACGATCAACCACCCCAACCTCCATCCCCGGCTGTGCTGCTTTCCTGTACTGGTCATTGTAAACTCCTTTCCAAGACACAGGTCCCTGCCGCAGGGATCACAATCCTTTGTATGTCGGCCCATTTCGGCCGCAGCAACACTATGACACAGTCAATCACCACCCCAGCATGCCCCTAGCATGCGGCTCCTGGGTGCAATATGAACCCAAGCCGACCTTGCTGTCAACTTTTTTCGCAATTCGGTAGATTTTTTTTCCCTGGACTTGGCAGCTGTGGTCAAATAGGCAGTGGTGGCTTTGTGTACTCTGGGGATGTTGTCTTCCGATTCAGGATTATCGCACCGTTACGACGGCGCTACTGCTGACAAGGATCTGCGTTTTTCGTCGAAAAATGCACCTCTGGCCCATGTGCCAACATGCGGATTCCCGCGATCGGACCTAGCGTATGCGATGGATGACCGGTTTGCACTACATGACAATCCCCCCGTCATGCTGTAGAATCCGGCCATGCACATCCTCGGCATATCCGCGTTCTACCACGACAGCGCCGCGGCGCTGGTAGAGGACGGCCGGATCGTCGCGGCCGCCCAGGAGGAGCGGTTCACCCGCATCAAGCACGACAGCGGATTCCCCATCCACGCCGTGGACTACTGCCTGGCCGCCGCGGGCATCACCGCCGACCGGCTCGACCACGTCGTCTTCTATGAGAAACCCCTCTCGAAATTCGACCGGCTCCTTGAGACCTACCTGGCCTACGCCCCCCGGGGCTTCGGCCAGTTCCTCCTGGCCCTGCCGACCTGGCTGCGTCAGAAGCTCCATCTGCCCCGCGAGATGAGCCGGGCCCTCGGCGGTCGATACCGCGGCCGCTACGTCTTCCTCGAACACCACGAATCCCACGCGGCCGCCGCTTTCTTCCCCAGCCCCTTCGACGAGGCCGCCATCCTGACCATGGACGGCGTCGGAGAATGGACCACCGCCAGCCTCGGCGTCGGCCGCGGCC
>DSDB01000278.1 GCA_011057845.1 Phycisphaerales bacterium
ACAGCCGTGATAACGGCACCGCCGTCGACCTGGATATCCAGGGCGAACGCAGCGACCTTCTCACTGGCTGTGCAGGCGTAACTGATCTGGGCAACGAGGCCCGGACCCGTTCCGTCTATATCAACGGCCGTGATGTTCACAACCGCCGACGCTGGAGCGGCCAGTAAAGCTACTGCCAGCATCAATGCATACTTCTTCATGGTGAACTCCTTCTCTTTTCTTCTATGCAGAGCCATGTCCTCTGCATACCTTGGTTTGATCCCTGCCTAACTACACAGTTTTGCCTCATGGCACGTCCGTTCGACTTAGAATAGATAATGCTCGTTCGACGCAGACGCTCCGGCCGACAGGAAGGCCGGACGTAACCCTCATAACCTTACGCGAGCGTCCTCCTTTCTCGCCTTGCGGCGATCTTTGTGCCATGCACAGGTTGTAAGTCTTGGTGAAGATTCATTGATCATAGTATCACCGGTCGCCGGATAAATCAAGAAAAAAATGCCCCGCCGAGCAAAAAAAAGATGATTTTCCCCCAACCGCCCCCGCCAGGCCCCCCCTGCGCGGCCCATCCTCGCCACATCCCGGCCGCCGGTCCAGGAAATCTCATGGATTCAGCGGTTTTTCTTGAGTACGTTCACAGAAGTCCTGTGGTATTCTTCGCACATGCTGGGTTTTCTCAAAGGGCGCCTCATCAGTGTCAGGCTGGCTCTGCTCCTGACGACGTTGCTGTTGCTGGCCGGCGGCATTGCGACGATTTACGCCGTCGGACATCCCGCCGAGCCCAGCCCGGCCGGCCCCGGGGAGGACCTCAGTATCTACTGGAAGAAGCAGGTGGTCTTTGCAATCGTCGGGTTTGCCGGTTTTCTCGCAGCCAACGTAGTGAACTATCGCCGCCTGGGGGCCGTCTCGGTATGGCTGTATTGTGGCGTCCTGGGGCTTCTCGTATTGCTCCTGGCGCCCCGTTTCGTCCAGTTCAATCTGGCCGGTCTGATCGCCCTCTCGGCCGCCGACGACCCTGGGGCAATCCTCAGCATCTACCCGATAAACAGCACATTTCGTTGGATCAACCTCTCTCTCGGCCCCCACTCGTTCTCCATACAGCCTTCGGAACTGTGCAAACTCGCCCATATCCTGGCCCTGGCCTGGTACCTGCGATACAGAAGCAACTATCGCAGTTTCAAAGCCCTTGTCGGGCCGTTTCTCCTGACCCTGCTGCCGATGGCCCTGATTCTGCTGGAGCCCGACCTGGGCACGGTCATCCTCATGATGCCGGTGCTGTTCACCATGCTCTTCGTCGCCGGCGCCAAGGCCAGGCATCTGGCCTTGATCGCCCTGATGGCGGCCCTGGTCAGCCCACTGCTGTGGATGAAGATGAAACCCTATCAGAGGACTAGGATTAGCAGCGTCCTGCTCCAAAGCTCCTGGGTCCGCCACCAGGCGGAGAATCGGCCCTGGGTGGCCAACATCCTGCTTGGCGAGAAGTTCAAGTCCAGCCAATGGACGAACCACTGGGGATACCACCTGTGGCGGTCGACGCGGGCGGTGGCCTCCGGAGGGGAGAACGGCGGCTGGGGCCACGGCTTCCGCAAGGGGCCCTTCATCAAATATCGTTTCCTCCCGGAGCGGCACAACGACTTCATCTTCGCCGTCATAGCCCAGCAGTGGGGTTTCTGGGGTAGCCTTATCCTCCTGGGCCTGTACACCCTCCTGGCGGCGTGCGGCCTTGAAATCGCCGTCGGCAACACCGATCCCTTCGGTCGTTTGCTGGCGGTCGGCATCGTGGCCATGTTTGTCGTGGAGGTACTTGTGAATATCAGCATGACCATGGGTATCATGCCGGTTACGGGCCTGACCCTGCCATTTGTCAGTTACGGCGGCTCCAGCCTGCTGACGAGCTTCGCGGCGGTCGGTCTGCTCAATAATGTCGGCCGATGCAGGCCTTTTTCTCTGGCGCCCAAAACTTAAAACACCACAACCACCGATATAGTCTCACGTCCCGACGGATGTCGCCCCTGGCTCAATCTTCTGTAAAGTCTTGCCATATAATAACTTATGATTAAAGGCTTCCGACAGATCGCCTTGCTGACATTCCTGTCCCGGATATTCGGGCTGGCTCGTGATGTCTGCTATTTCTACTACTTCGGCGCCAGCGGTCTGCTGGATGCGTGGTTCATCGCGTTCAAAATCCCCAACCTCAGTCGAAGGCTGTTCGGCGAGGGGGCGGCCTCGGCGTCGTTGATTCCAGTCTACAGCCAGGAGCTTCAGACAGACCGCAGGAACGCCATGAGGCTGGCCTCGACGGTCCTGAGCGTCATCTTCTCCTTGCTGGTCGGCATCGTCGTAACAGGCTGGATCGTCATATTCGTTTATGGCAGGGTCTCCGTACCCACGTCAGAGACTCGCCTGGTCCTGTCGCTGACCGCGGTCATGCTGCCGTTTATGATCATGATCTGTATGGAGGCGATTCTCGGTGGCGTGCTCCACGTACACGGGCATTTTGCCGCCCCGGCCGCGGCCCCCATCGTGCTCAATATCTTCGTCATCGTCGCGGCCATTACAGGCGGATCCATCCTGCACATCAGTCAGGAAAAGCACCTCTACATGGTGGCGGTTTTTGTCCTGGCCGCGGGTGTGGCGCAACTGGCCATCATGGTGCCCCCGTTGCGCAAGCATGGGGTAACTCTGCGCCCGGCCTGGGCGGTTGATACACCCCCCTTCCACAAGGTCATCGCCATGATGGCCCCGATGATCCTGGGACTGACGGCTACCCAGATTAACACGCTCTGCGACGACCTCATCGCGTGGTGGTTCTCCGCCTCGGCCGAGAAGGGCGACGTCTTTACACTGCTTGGCCGGCAGATTGCCTACCCTCTCAGACGGGGTAGCGTATCCCACCTCAACGGGGCCGAAAGAATCTATCAGGTTCCGCTGGGCGTCTTGGGCATCAGCCTGGCGACCGCGATTTTCCCAGTCATGAGTCTGGATGCCGCTCGCAAGGACTTCAAGGCCTTCGGTAAGACCCTGTCCAGAGGGATTCGGGGGGCACTATTCGTCGGCATTCCGTCGACGGTGGGCATGATCATCGTCGGCAAACTGCTGGTGTCGGTGGCCTACCGGCATGGCCGATTCACCGCTGAGGACGCCGAAATGGCGGCCATGACGCTGTTCTTCTATTCCCTGGGGCTGACGGGGTATTTCATCCAGCAGATCGCCACGCGGGCTTTTTATGCCCTCCACGAGCCCAAGGTGCCGATGCGAAGCGCACTGATCGCCGTAACAACCAATGTTGTTCTGAATCTGACCCTCATCTGGGTCCTGGGCACGGGTGGCCTTGCCTGTTCGACGGCGATATGCTCCTACCTGCAGGTTATCATCCTCGTCGTGAGCCTCAGACGCCGTCTGGGGCCAGGCGTTCTGGAGGGGTTGCCGGCCGCATTATCCAAGACGACCGTGGCCACGGCGGCGATGGCGGCGACGGGGCTGGCGATCCACTATTTCTGCCGGGGAATGCCCGGCACTTTTACTTCAAATGCGATCCGCCTGGCATTGCTGGTGCCGGCATGTGCAGCGGTCTTCTTGGCTGTGTCGCATCTTCTGGGCATCGAGATGCTCTCCCTGCTGACGCCCCGGCGGCGTCCGGCTTCCGATAAAGACCGAGCCGCCAGGCCGCTGGAGTAGGGTTTTTGTGCAGTAGGCGGTTGACAAGTGCCGATGCTAACATCATAATGGA
>DSDB01000365.1 GCA_011057845.1 Phycisphaerales bacterium
ATCCAGCCGAATACCAAGCAGGCTCGAAACATCCCTGCCTGATACTCTGCCACTCTGGTAGGCTTCGAGAACCAGTCGACTGAACTGCATACCATTGGCGACTAACCGCATTCGGTAAGGAGATGGGGTTTGCTCGTCTTCACGCAGTCGTTGTCTTTCTTTCGCCTGGTACTGCTTCCATTCCGCACGGAATAGATCAACGAGGTCCACGTACTGAGCTTGCGACAAGTATGTCAAATCCAGAAGTCTTCTGGCGACGACTTCTTTGCTGACCTTGAATTCTCTGGAGGCACGCTCGATTCGCTCTTTCAACGGTTCAGAAGCATCAACCGCATTCCAGAAAGACCTGAAGTCTTCCTGTGGGAGAACGACTTCAGAAGCCACTGCGTTGCAGAAGACTTCGATCTTCGCGGCTCCCGGGGGCACACTCCCTCGAGTTGCCAGGTTGGAGACACCAGGTTCGCCAATGCAAAGGTGGGCCAATTCATGGGCCAACGTGAACACTTGAGCGACTTTTGCGTCTTGCGCATTCAGGAAGATGAACGGAGCATAGTCGTCGGTCAGAACAAAACCGCGTGCCTCTTCTACGTCGATCTTCTCGTGTTGAGCATTACCACTGCGGAAGACGAATACGCCGAGATTCTCTACTGACTCAACCCACAGTCTCAGCGCATCGCCACGTTTAGCACACTTTCCAAGTTTGCTCCAGTCCATCTGCAGCGACGTGCGAATGCCCTGGGCCAGTTTCGCAGTGTCTTGACGGGGCGGACCACTACCGGGCAGTTGAACGCGAGGATATCCCTGATCTTGCAGATACTGCTTCACCCATTGTTGACGCTCCCAAGTTTGCCGGACCATAAAGACCAGATTCGGGCTGTATTCGCGCGGAACATCGGATGGTAATCGTCGATAATCTCTCAGGGGAGAGAATCCCTTGGGGGGATGCGGTAAGTAGAATGTCGCCAGAGGGATGCGATACACCCGTGAGGCTTTCCTGAGTTGAGGGATACTCGGTTTCAGTGTGCCGGATTCCCAGCGGGAAATCTCCTCTCTTGGCCGGCCTATCTTGGCTGCTGCCTCCTCCAAGCTATAGTGGCAATACTGTCTGGCCCATTTTACCACGGAGGCCGTCACATTTGCTCGGACTATGGCCATGATGCATTCTCACCGGGTGTGCGTGAGTTCGGGTTCCAGCGTTCCATGTTTCACAAGCTCCCCCAATGCGTTCTCGACCTCGCTCTCGGTGAAGTCCTTGTTGAATCGTGCCAGGAGCTCGGTGATCTGCTTCACATTCCTTCCGACGACCTGCTTGCGATCTATCAGAAAATGTACGGATGCCAGCAGTTCCGGCTTGCGTGCTCTTGTCATAGGATCCGCGTGGTCGGGGATGAGTTGTTTCAGTTGCCCGACACGGTTGCGCGATGCATCATCAAGCACCCATCGACCCGAATCATCCATGCCCGCCGTAATCTCAAGTTGCATGGAGAACGCATCGCGAGTCAGCGCCGGGCTGTACGGTCCATGGAGATACCACTGATAGTGATAGCCCAGGTTGATCCCGCCGGCCTGGGCGAGATAAACAGCCTTCTGCAGGACGAGGCGGTCAAAGAACGTATCAATCTTAAAACCGAGGCCCAGCCCGTCGAGAACCAATTTGACGCCCGTTTGCCGGCGGTCCATAAGCGCACCCCACACGATTAGAGTATTCTCAGAATTGCCAGCTGAGGTTACATCTTCTTCGTCGGAGATGCAACGGTCCATACGTGATTTTTCATGCCGGTTTCCGCGCCACGGAAAAACCCGGCTCGGTGGGCTCGTTCAGGCTGTTCCGACAGGGGCTCTGTTCATGGCTTGCGATCCTTGGCCCCCAGAGGCCCTTTAGCGACGGCTTTGGGGTTGCAATTGGGGGATGGGGCGGTTACCTTTGTGCGTAGCCGGGGCCGGGGTTTTGGCCGCGGGTGTGATCCCGTAAATCGCGCCAATCAAAGGACTTACAAACAATTCTAGGAGCCGCAAGATGATGAACACCAGAGACTGCCGAGCGACGTTCTCAACCCGATGGATGGTTTTGCTGCTGGCAACGTGCTGCCTTGTAAGCACTTGCGCGTCGGCGATGGGGTCGTACAAGCCAGCCGATGGGCCTTTGATGACGCGGTGGGCGAAGGAGGTCGGCCCGAGCAATGCGTTGCCGGAGTACCCCCGGCCGCAGATGGTTCGCGATAAGTGGTTGAATCTCAATGGCTTGTGGGATTACGCCATCACGGCCAGGGATGCCGCCGAGCCAACAGCCTTCGACGGCAAGATCCTAGTTCCGTACCCCATCGAGTCGGCCCTGTCGGGCGTGATGAAGCAGGTCGGCCCGGACAAGCGGCTCTGGTACAGCCGCACGTTCAGCATCCCGGCCGGCTGGCGCAACCAGCGGGTGTTACTGCACTTCGGGGCGGTCGATTGGGAAGCAACCGTCTTCGTCAACGGCAAGCAGGTCGCGGAGCATCGGGGCGGCTACGACCCGTTCTCGGCGGACATCACCGATGCCCTCAAGCCGCAAGGGGCCCAGCGTATCGTGGTGAGTGTCTGGGACCCCACCGATGCCGGCTCGCAGCCGCGCGGCAAGCAGATCCGCAACCCCCACGGCATTTGGTACACGGCCGTCACCGGCATCTGGCAGACCGTCTGGCTCGAGCCGGTCAACGCCGTCTCGATTGGCAAACTGTCGCTGACACCCGATATTGACGCCAAACGCCTGACGGTTGGCATCGGCTACAGCGTCGCCGGTAGCGATACCGCCGCTTTGCCGGGCTCGTACACCATCGAGGCCACGGCCTACGACGGCGGCAGGAAAGTCGCCTCTTGCACGGCGGCGGCGACGGCCGAGGGCTGCATGCTGGAGGAATTGACGAAGCTGTGGAGCCCCGATGAGCCGTTCCTCTATGATCTCAAGGTGGCTCTCAAAGCCGACGGACAGGTCGTGGATGAGGTGGCCGGCTATTTCGGGATGCGCAAAATCTCGCTGGGCAAGGATGAAACCGGGTATCTGCGGCTGTGTCTGAACAATAAACCGCTGTTTCAATACGGGCCGCTGGACCAGGGCTGGTGGCCGGACGGGCTGTATACGGCGCCCACGGATGAGGCCCTGGCCTATGACCTGCGCATGCTCAAGGAACTCGGCTGCAACATGCTGCGCAAGCACGTGAAGGTCGAGCCGGCGCGGCTGTACTACTGGTGCGACAAGCTGGGTCTGCTGGTCTGGCAGGATATGCCCAACGGCAACAACCGCGGGTCGGAGGCCAGGCGGCAATTCGAGTTGGAGTGGAAGCGGATCATCGAGGCCTTCGGCAATCACCCGTCCATCGTCATGTGGGTGCCGTTCAACGAGGGCTGGGGCCAGCACGACACCGAGCGGTACGTCCAGTTGACGAAGCAGTGGGACCCATCCCGTCTGGTGAACAACGCCAGCGGCTGGACGGATCGGGGCGTCGGCGATGTGCATGACATCCACAGCTATCCGGGCCCGGCGACGCCTCCGGCCGAGCCGAATCGGGCGGTGGTGCTGGGCGAGTTCGGCGGGCTGGGGCTGCCGCTGGCCGGCCACACGTGGCAGGCCGAGAAGAACTGGGGCTATCGCTCGTACACGGACCGCGAGTCGCTGACGGCCGCGTACTTGGCGCTGCTGGAGAACCTGCGGCCGCTGATCTCCGAGGGCCTGTCGGC
>DSDB01000503.1 GCA_011057845.1 Phycisphaerales bacterium
GGGGTCGGGGCGGTGGAGCCAAATCCGGCCGTGGGTTGCGTGATTGTGCGGGATGGTCGGATCATCGGGCGGGGGTGGCACAAGGCGTATGGCGGGCCCCATGCCGAGATCGAGGCCCTGGCCGATTGCCGCAGGCGCGGTATCGATCCGGCGGGCGCCACCGTTTACGTGACGCTGGAGCCCTGCTGTCACTACGGCAAAACCGGTCCCTGCGACGATGCGCTCATTGCCGCCAGGGTCGCCCGGGGGGTCGTGGCGATGCAGGACCCGGCGGGCCATTGCGACGGGGGCGGGATGGCGAAGCTCCGGGCCGCCGGGATTGTGGTGGAGCCGGGTTGTTGCGAAAGACAGGCCAGGCTGCTGAACGCATGGTTCATCACATGGCACCGCCAGGGACGGACCTGGGTCATACTAAAATGGGCCCAGAGCATCGATGGGTATCTGGCGCACAGGGGCGAGCCGCCGCCGCGATGGATATCGAATGCGTTGAGCCGGGAGGATTCGCACCGGCTTCGGCGGCGAGTGCAGGCGATACTGGTGGGTATTACGACGGTGCTGGCGGACGACCCGCTGTTGACGGCACGGCCGCCGCGCGATGAGGCGGCCGATTCATGCACGGGCAGGCCTGTAGTGAGCGAAGCCAACGGAATCCCCGTACCTCGCAAGGGCGAGACGCCCTCGCCACGTGAGAGGCCGGCCATGCGTGTGGTGCTCGACAGTAACCTGCGCATCCCGCTGGGATGTCGGCTCGTTCGAACGGCCGGGCAAGGGCCCGTCCTGGTCTTTGCGCGCCAAGGGGTTGTCGCTCAGAAGGCGGACGTGGTGCGGCGGCTGAGCGACGCGGGCGTGGAGGTCGTGTCGTGTCCACAGGCTGAGGGTCCGTGTGATCCGGCGTTTGTTCTGGATGAACTGACGCGGCGGCAGGTGTGCCAATTGATGGTCGAGGGAGGACCCACGGTGCTGCGGGCGTTCTACGATAGGGGGCTGGCCGACGAGTTCTGTGTCTATGTGGCGCCGGTGAGGCTGGGGGCCGCGGGGGCGGCCGCCATCGGGGATGAACTGATGCGGGCGGTGGACGGGCAGGGGTTGTACGAGGTGCACAGGCGGCCGTTCGCCGATGATGTCCGCGTGACTGGATTGACGCAGCGCGCGATCCAGGCGCTTGAATTGAATACAGTTGCGTGATATGGAGGCCGTCCGGCCAATGGGTATCCAATCCAATTCGATGGCCGGAGGCTTCGCTTCGCTCGGCATAACAATGGATCGTGGGCATCGTGCGGATACAACCTGTGGAGTGAGACGAAGGCTATGACGATGGAAAAACGCGAGGTGGTGCGGCTGGCGATGGAGCACAAGCAGCCGCCTTATGTGCCGTGGCATTGCACGTTTACGGTGGAGGCGGCGGCGACGCTGCGGGAGCGTCTTGGGACGGACGACCTCGAGACGGCCGTGGACAACCACTTCGTGAAACTGGGCAGTGACATCGGTTTCTTCACGCCGATGGGCAACGAGCGCTATCGGGACGTATTCGGCGTCGTGTGGGACCGCCGCGTGGACAAGGACATCGGTGTCGTGGAGAATTGCCTGCTACCGGAGCCGACGCTCGCGGGATACGAATTCCCCGACCCGCTGGACCGTCGGTTCTTTGAGGGCATCCCGGCGATGCTGGATCGCTACGGAGACCGCTGGAGGGTCTTCAAGATCGGGTTCTCGCTGTACGAGCGGGCCTGGACGCTGCGGGGGATGGAGAACCTGCTGATGGACTTCATCGAGCACCCGGACTTCGTCGATGCGCTGCTGGGCGCCATCGCCGACTACAATATCGCGCAGGTCCGACGGGCCCTGGAGTATGACATTGACGCGGTCTACTTCGGAGACGACTGGGGCCAGCAGCGGGGCCTGCAGATGGGACCGGCCATCTGGGAGCGGTTTATCCGGCCGCCGTTGGAGCGGATGTACGCCGTGGTGCGCCGAGCCGGCAAGCGGGTGATGATCCATTCCTGCGGAAAGGTCGACGAATTGTTCGACCGGCTGATTACCATCGGGTTGGATTGCTTCAATCCGTTCCAGCCGGAGGTGATGGACGTATTTGAACTGATGCGGCGCTATCGGGGCAGGCTGGCGTTCCATGGAGGGCTCTCGACCCAGCGGACGCTTCCGTATGGGTCGCCGCCCGATGTGCGGGCGGCGACGGATCGGCTGTTGGCCGCCGGGGCGGCCGGGGGGTATGTTTTTTCGCCGGCGCATGCGGTGGAGGGGGATGTGCCGGTCGAGAATATGATTGCCTTTATCGAACGCTTGCGGTCGCAGACCGGTTACAGGGGCTGACGGGCAACGCAGCGCAAGGAGCGTTTTTTTTCATTTTTCTTGTTGCGGGCCTGTGGAATGGGTTAGAATGATGCTGTTGTGTGTGCAGACCAGCGGTTACGCTAAATTCTGATAATGGCACACCAGCAACGGGGAGGCAGGGTGATGAATCGTGTCTCCCCCTTTTTCTACCCCGGCCCAGGGGGCTCGTGCCGATGTTTTCCGCGTTTTCGGCAAGTTTGGACTTGACAGACCCCGGCCGGTCCTGGTAGGGTACTGATTGTGCCGTGGATGTGCGTGCCCGGCGTGTTTGGATAGTGTGTGGTTGTATAGAGAAGGGCTGATGGTGGTGTGTTCCATGGGGGAACGACAGAGTATCTATGAGCGCGTGCAGTGGAAGGGGCTGTTGAATACGGTCTGGGGTTCGACGCCTTTCCCGATGAATGTGCTGGGTCTGCCTTACGGGCTGTGGGTATACAAGAATCTGCTGAGGCGCAGCGCCACGCTGGGCCAACTGGCATCGCTGCACTCGGAGCAGTACCTTCGTTCGTTGGCGTTCCGAATGTTTCGTCCGCGGCTTCATCGTGCGCAGCGGATCTTGGCGGGTTACGGTATCGAGTCGTAGGCCCGGCCCGGTCGGTCAGCGGCACCGACCGACCGAGTCGATGCTGATTTTGGCAAGGACGCCTTCGTAGAGCCGCTGTCCTGCGCCCGAGTCATTCTCCAGGCGGAGTTGGACCCGGTAGTGGATGGACTGCACGTCCTCAAAGGGGATATCGACGATGGTGTCGAAGATATGGGAGAAGAACGCGAAGGGAAGCCTCCTGGATTGGTGGATCGTGTCGAGGCCGCGCACGAGGGGCAGCACATCGTCGGCAAGTGTCAGTTCCCGACCGTTATCGGTGGCCAGCCGGATGGACTCGACGGTGATTCGATTATAGCGGTGAGGCTCGCCCTGGTAGCGGAGGTAGAAACCAAACGGACGGACCTTCTTCCAGTAGAGGAACACGCCGGGAAGCGTGATGGTCGTCCGATTTCGTCCGTAGAACCCGCAGGTGAAGGTTTCAACTGGCCCGGAACACACAGGCTCGCATTCGTAGTGTTCGAGCTTCCTGATGGCCAGTCCGCCCGACGCCAGGACGACAGCGGCGCAGCAGAATAAGACGCACATGGCAACCAGGAGGGTGAGGGCTCGAACGCTCTTGTCCCTTGCTCGAATCATGGTCCCAACCATCGCTTCGTCGCCGCCGAGGGAGCGGGCGCATCCGTCCGCCGACGACCGGTCGTGCTGTACAAGCCACAGCGGCCTCTTGCACGCCCGTACATTATACGCCGCGGAGCGACGATGGTTGCGGGGTTTTCCGCAGACACCGGGCCATCACCGGCGGCTGGAAGCAC
>DSDB01000130.1 GCA_011057845.1 Phycisphaerales bacterium
CTGGCCGCCGGGCATGTACTTCTCCAGCAGCAGCGTCCGCAGCCGGTCGCGGGCGGTATACAGCCCCGCGCCAAGCCCCGCCGGGCCGGCCCCGATGATGATGACGTCGTATAATTCACTCATTTGGCGGTTCCTTTGATGCAGAGTGGCCATGATTGCTCTAACGCGCGATGAGCAGCCCCATACTTACCGGCAGCGTAAGCGTTTGTCAATCCGCCAGCCAGGTGCGTTGGTTCGCCCGGCATGACAAGAAGCGGTCGTCTCAGGCGGCGAGGCGGGGCGTCATGGTTCAGGCCGCCAGGATCAGCCGCACGCCCGCGACAATCAGCATGGCCTCCACGAGGATGATGAAGAGTCGCTCGGGGGTACGATCGACGATGTATTTGCCGAGGTACGCCCCCGCCATGAGCACCAATCCCAGCAGCAACCCCAGGCCGACGATTCGCAAGGGCATCGCATCCGCGCCGCCGTACACGGCGGCCTTGACCAGGTGCATGATGGCGGCGGTGGCGGCCTCGGTGCCGATGTAGGCGCCCCGAACCAGCCCGTAACCCAGAAAGAACGGGGCCGCGATGGGCCCGGCAGTGCCCGCCAGAGCGGAGATCATGCCCACGCCCGCCCCCAATCCAGCGAAACCTCGCCGTCCCAGCTTGGGGTAGCCCCGCCGCAGAAGGCGTCGGCCGACGACCATGCCGATCAACGCCGCCCCCAGCACGGCCGTCAGTACGCGAAGCGGTGCGGCCGTGAACAACAGTCCCCCCACGATGCAGGCGGGTGCCGCGCCAAGCGAGAACCAGCACACCACCGGCCACTTCAGGTCGGCACGGTTGAACCAGACCCGACTGAGGTTGCCGCCAAGCTGGGCGACGGTCAGGCAGACAACGGCGTCGCGCGGGCCCAGCAACAGCACCAGGGCCGGCAACAGAATCGCCGCACCGCCGAAGCCCGTCACCGCCGAGAGAACACCCGCGACCAAAGCCAGACCTGCCAGACCGAGCCATTCCATGGGCTCGTTCTACCCCCATGTGCGAGGAATGTCAATTCCGCCTCAGAGCGGTATTCTCTTGACCGTGCGGGGATGCTCCTATATAATCAAGAGTAGTTCGTCATGTTTGGCATCGGGGATGGAGTTCCCCGCGTAACCGCCTCTGAAGGCTGATAACTCCTGCCAGGATAACCGGTTCCGGTGGGAGCAACGGCCGCCGACGAAGACTCCTTCCGAAACACAAGCACGGAGTCTGACTATGAGTGTCTCGGCAGGCAGTAATCTGCAGGCGCTGCTCGACCAGGCGGTGGAGTTGCTCAATAATCTCGATGCCGGTTTCGCGGGAGAAGCCGACAATCTGGGACAGTTGCGACAGCGGCTGGCGGAGGGCCGATTCCACCTGGCGGTCCTGGGCCAGTTCAAGCGGGGCAAGAGCACGTTGCTGAACGCTCTGCTCGGCGAGGCGGTTCTGCCCACATCGGTGATACCTCTGACGGCGATTCCCGTGTTCATTCAGGCCGGGCCGGCACTCTCGGCCAGGGTCCTGTTTGAGGACGACAAACCGGCGTTGGAGCACGTGGCGGACGACGCCGGCGCTCTGGTGGAGTTCCTATCGCAATACGTCACTGAAACGCGCAACCCCGCGAATCGCCTTGGCGTGCGGCAGGTGGAGGTCATCCACCCCGCGGAGATTCTCAACGGCGGCGTTGTCCTGATCGACACGCCCGGCATCGGCTCGACGTTCAGGCACAACACGGAGACCACGCTGAATTTCCTGCCCCAGTGCGACGCCGCCGTGTTCCTGGTATCGGCGGATCCGCCGATCACGGAGGTGGAGATAGAATTTCTTAAGCAGGTGGTCCCCAAAGTGCCCAGACTCTTCTTCATTCTCAACAAGGCGGACTATCTAACGGAGGCGGAAAGGCAGGAGATGCTCACCTTCCTCGGCGGCGTCCTTACGGAGCGTCTCGGCGTGGAGGGCAAACCGAATGTCTTCTGTGTCTCGGCCCGGTTCGGATTGGACGCCAGGCGCCATGGCGACGACGCCCTTTGGGCCCGGAGCGGCCTGGGCGAGGTGGAGGCGTATCTGGTCGATTTCCTTGCGAACGAGAAGACCCAGGCATTGTGCCGCGCCGTGCGGATGAAGGCTGCCGACGTTTTGGCCGCTGTGCTCATGCAGGTTCAGTTGACGATAAGCTCTCTCGGGATGCCGCTGGAGGACCTCGAGAAGCGACTGGCCGTCTTCAGAAAGAAGCTGGCTGAATTGGACCGCTCCAAGCTGTCGGAGGTGGACCTGCTGGAGGGGGACAAGAAGCGCACGCACGAGTTTCTGGAGGAACACGCCGAGCAGCTCCGCCGCAAGAGCCGGTTGTACCTCACGGGCGTCGTGGAAGAGATGTTCGCCAGGCTCCACGGCGAGGACATCAACGAGGGCGCCGTCGAACAGGCCCTGGCCCAGGCCATTCCGGGTTTCTTCGAACGCGAAATGGGGCACAGCACCGGGGTGTTCCAGGAGAAGATGCGGGAGGTGCTCGGCCCCCACCGCACGCGATTGAACGAACTGGTCCTTTCCATCCGCCGCGCGGCGGCCGAGTTGTTCGATGTCCCCTGCCTCCAGACGCGGTCCATACAGGACTTCGAGGTCGTCAGACGCCCGTACTGGGTCAGCCACCGGTGGGCCAGCTCCTTTCAGCGGATCCCGCGCGGCCTCTTCGACAAGTTGTTGCCGGCCGGTTTTCGCAAGTCGCAATTGACCCGCAGGGCCGCCGGACAGATCGACGAACTGGTCATGCAGAACGTGGAGAACCTGCGCTGGGCGGTTTATCAGAATATCGACCAGAGTTTTGTCCGTTACCACTCGCAGTTGAAGAGGCAACTCGAGCAGACCCTGGCGGCGACGCAGGGCGCCATCGAGGCGGCGATGAAGAAACGCAAGGAGCACTCCGAGATCGTCGCCGCCGAGTTGAGCCGGCTTGACACCGCGGTGATGTTGTTGACCGACATCAGAGAGGCTCTCGCGGACGAAGAAACGGCGGCCGGGCCGGCCGCGAAGTAGGCGCCGTGCGCAACGCGCCCAGGGTATTCGAGGCGGTACTATGACAAAGGACCGAACCCGTCGAAAGGACGCCAACGACCGCCGAGAGGAACTGCTGCGCCCCAGCCGTTATCTCGGCTACGACCGCGACAAACTGGGCATGTACCTGATGTCCCGCGGCGCGTACCGAATCGCCGAATCGCAGTTCCGCCGGGCGATATGGCTCAATCCCTTCGAATACCGCTTCGTGGTGCATCTGGCCTGGTGCCTGTACAGGCAGGGAAACCACGGCCGGGCCAGGGACTGTCTTGAGCGGCTGAACGTCCCGGCCGACGGCATGGAGCAGGAGTACAAGACGCTGGTCGATCGGATCGGAAGCAACCCATCGCCGGACGGGCGACCGTAATCGACTCCTCGCGCAGGGGGTCCTCAATCGTCAAACGCCTCTGCGCCGGCAAGAAACGCTCAAGCACATCCGTCCGGGCCCCGGCCGTGGCCCGGTCGTCCCAGAAGTCCAGCATGACCCCTACCGGGGCGAACGCATCCCGCACATACTGCTCGAACATCGGCTCGAACTCCAGCTTCTCAAGATCGATGAAGTGGTCGCTGGTCGCACCGCCCAGCGGCCGCTCCTCAAAGCCCGGCC
>DSDB01000623.1 GCA_011057845.1 Phycisphaerales bacterium
ATGGCGTGGGAGTTTGAGCCGGGCTTTGCGTTCAACAAGCCGTCGGAGGTGGTGCGGGTCGTCGAGGAGGTGGATAACGACAACTTCGGCGTGATGTTCGACACGTGCCACGGGTATATGGTGGCGTGCACGGGGGCCCGCCAGCCTGGGAAAAAAGAGATTCTGCCCGGAGGCGTGGTCGAGCTGGCCGGAAAGCTGCGGGGCAAGATCAACCACATCCATCTGATCGACTCGGATGGGACGCTGCACGGGGATGAGACCTCGACCCATGCCCCGTTTGGGGGCGGCAAGATCGACTTCGACACGCTGATGCCGGAACTGGGCAAGAACGACATGGGGCACGACTGGTGGACGATCGACCTGTGCTTCTGGGCGGATGCGTGGGCGGTGACGGCCAAGTGCAAGAAGGCGGTCGATGCGTTGAACAGGAAGTACGGTTGAGTGGAGCCGCGAATGTGTGCGGCGTTTCGTTCGGATGCCGGATGCTTCGCTTCGCTCAGCATGACAACAGAGAGCTCGGCTTAACACAGATTCAGGTCAGGAGTGGCTTTTATGGCGAAAAAGAAACTGAATATTGGGTTGATCGGATGCGGGTTCATGGGCAAGGCGCATTCGAATGCGTATCTGAAGGTCGGCAAGTTCTTCAACGTGCCCTATGAGCCGGTGATGAAAGTGATCTGCGACAGCAACGCCGAGAAGGCCAGGTGCTTCGGGGACAACTGGGGCTGGCAGGAGGTGGAGACGGACTGGCGTAAGATGGTGGCGCGGGACGACATCGACGTGGTGGACATCTGCACGCCGAACAACACGCACCGGGAGATCGTGCTGGCGTGCGCGGCGGCGGGCAAGATCATGGCGCTGGAGAAACCGCTGGCGATGGACGCGGCCGAGGGCCGGGAGATGGTGGCGGCGGCGGAGAAAGCGGGCAAGCCGACCATGGTGTGGTTCAACTATCGGCGGGTCCCGGCGGCGTCGCTGGCCAAACAGATCATTGACGAGGGCAAGCTCGGACGGATTTTCCACTATCGGGCCAAGTACCTGCAGGATTACACGATCAGTCCGGATGTGCCGCAGGGCGGCGATGCGCTGTGGCGGCTGGATGCGAAGGTGGCCGGCAGCGGGGTGACGGGGGACCTGCTGGCGCACTCGATTGACATGGCGACGTGGTTCATCGGGCCGATGGCGCGGGTCTGCGCGATGACCGAGACGTTCATCAAGGAGCGCGTCATGGCCGGCAGCGAGAAGAAGATGCCGGTGACGATTGATGATGCGTGCGCATTCCTGGCCAGGTTCGAGAACGGGGCCCTGGGGACGTTTGAGTCCACGCGATATGCCTGCGGGCGCAAGAACCAGAACACCTTCGAGGTCAACGGTGAGTATGGTTCACTGGCCTTCGACCTGGAGACGGCGCACGAGCTGGAATACTTCAACCACGCCGACCCGATCAGCGTCCGCGGGTGGCGGACGATTCAGACGTGGGACTCGAAGCACCCGTACATGAAGAACTGGTGGGTGCCGGGCTGCGGAATCGGGTACGAGCACTGGCACATCAATGCGCTGGCGGACTTCCTCGAGTCTCTGGGGTCGGGCAAGAAACTGTGTCCCGATTTCAGGGATGCGCTGGGAACGCAGATCGTCTGCGATGCCGTGCTGGAGTCGGCGAAGAAGGAGAAATGGGTGGCGGTGGCGAAGCCGTAGCTTCGCAGTCGTTCGTCGTTGGCAACTATCTGAATGCTGGAGTCCCGTTTGTCATGCTGAGCGAAGCGAAGCATCTGGGCTTCCATCGGAGCGGCCGTGGACTCCACGCCGAGATTCTTCGCTTCGCTCAGAATGACAATTGCTGTCTTGAGACAGTTACCGTTCTGTGACAGTTAGCGTTCTGAGATGGTCACTTGGTTAGCCGACTGCGTCGGCGGCATAAGGAGGTCTTATGAGTGTTCGTTCAATAGCGGCGAAGGCGTTGGAGCAGGGCAAGGGTGTGGTGCGGTTGGCGCCGAACTGGGTTCCGCGTTCGTTTTGCGTGCCCGGGCGGCGGATCAAGCTGCATCCGGATGACTATTACGCGATGGGCGGCGAGCGGGGCGGCATCGACGAGCGGTGGTTCTCATCGACGACGCCGGCGGACAATGGGCCGCTGACGAGCAAGGACGAGGGCCTGAGTTTCATCGTGGTCGAGGATGGGGCCAAGGTTGAGAAGGTCCGGCTGGTCGATGCGATTGAGGAGCTTGGGGCCGAGATCGTTGGCGAGCGGATCTGGAAGCAGCACAAGCGCTGGCCCATGTACTCGAAGTTCTTCGATAACAAGGCGGCGCTCCCCCACCATGTGCATCATCGCGATGAACATGCGGGCCTGACGGGCCAGTTGGGCAAGCCCGAGGCGTACTATTTCCCGCCCCAGGCGAACAATCACGGCGGGGATTTCCCGTATACGTTCTTCGGGCTCAATCCCGGCGTGACGAAGGAGCAGGTGCGTCAGGCACTTCTGGATGCGGCCGAGGGCAGGGATAATGCGATTACGGCGCTGGCGCCGGCCCATCGGTTGCAGGTGGGGACCGGCTGGGATGTGCCGCCGGGGGTGTTGCACGCGCCGGGTAGCCTGTGCACCTACGAGCCGCAGAAGGCGTCGGATGTGTTCGCGATGTATGAGAATATCACGCACGACCAGGTGGTGCCGAAGGAACTGCTGTGGAAGGATACGCCCAAGGACCGCCAGGGGGATGTGGACTGGCTGCTGAGCGTGATTGACTGGGATTTGAACGTGGACCCGGATTTTGCGAAGAACCGGTTCATGGCGCCCAAGCCGGTTCGGCCGGCTGAGCAGATGCGGGCCGAGGGGTACATCGAGAACTGGATTTGCTATAAGTCCGATGCGTTCGGGGCCAAGGAGTTGACGGTACTGCCGGGCGCGACGGTGACGATCAAGGACGCGGCGGCCTACGGCTTCATCACGATGCAGGGGCACGGCAAGTTCGGCGTCTGGGATATCGAGACGCCGGCGCTGATCCGGTACGGGCAGTTGACCTACGATGAGTACTTCGTAACGGAATCGGCGGCCAGGGCCGGGATCAAGATTACAAATCCCTCGAAGAGCGATCCGATTGTGATGCTCAAGCACTTCGGGCCGGGCAATCCGGATATGAAGCTGTAGTTCCTCGTTCGTATTTCGTATGTCGAGCCTCCAAGCCCCTGCGTTCTTGACGCAGGGGCTTTTTGTTTGGCGGGGTGGGATGATGGGATAGGGGCAGTGGCCCCGTTCGCGGAGATTGTCTGCTTGTGGGGGTAACAGAATCGGGGGGAGGGGCACTTAGTTGGTATAATGTAGGAAGTACGCCCGGGGTCTGGGCGGTGGATTTGGCTTATTGGCTTGGAGGTGGCTGACGATGAGTTTCGGGCGTGGGATTGCGTGGGCGGTGGGGATTTGGGCGATTCTGGGAATCTGGGCGGTTGGGGCCTGCGGGCAGGGGCTCAGCCGGATGCTCTACTGGGCGGATAAGGACGCCGGGCGGATCGGGTTTGAGGATTTGATGGCGTTTTCGGGTGCGTGGCTGGAGCCGTAGGAACGGCAACTGCCAGGTACGGAGCGCAAAGTGCGACACCAACCTGGAGGATCGAGACTCAAATGGCGGCAGTGGCGCCACCCCGAATGTGGGGATTTGGGGGATAAT
>DSDB01000410.1 GCA_011057845.1 Phycisphaerales bacterium
GACCTCTACCGCATCGAGTTCAACGAGGGCAAAGGCGGCATCCCACAGCCGCTCAAGGGCGCCTCGAACAACGCCAAGAGTAACTTCTTCCCGAAGTACTCCCCGGACGGCCGATGGATTGTCTTCTGCCGCGCCACCAGCTACATGCTCCTGCAACCCGACAGCGAGCTGTACATTATTCCGGCCGAGGGCGGCACCGCCCGCCGTCTCGAATGCAACACCGACCGCATGAACTCCTGGCATAGTTTCTCGCCCAACGGCCGCTGGCTCGTCTTCTCATCCAAGCACAACACCCCCTATACGCAACTGTTCCTGGCGCACATCGACGAGCAGGGCCACAGCCGCCCGCCGGTTCTGCTGGAGCACTTCACCGCGGCGGATCGCGCCGCCAACATCCCCGAATTCGTCAACACCCGCGCCACCGCCATCCGCCACATCCGGGAGTCCTTCCTCGACAGCTACTCCTACGTCCGGGCCGCCAGGGAATTCCTGCGGGCCGCCGATTATGACGCCGCGGCCGAGGCATTGAAGAAGGCGCTACGTCTGGACCCGGGCAACTGTGAGGCGCGTTTTCACACCGCCCATATCCGCGAGCGTCGCGGCGATATGGAAGAGGCGGCTTCGCACCTGATGGAGGTCATCCGTCTTGACCCGAACTACCCCGATGCGCGCTACAATCTCGGTTTAGCGATGCTGCGTCTGAACCGTCTCGACGAGGCCGTCGGATACCTCCGGCAGGCCGTTGCCGCCGATCCGAACCGGCCCGCGACGCACACGGATCTTGGCGTAGCGCTGATGATGCGGGGCCAATCCGACACCGCAATTACCGTGCTCAATGAGGCCATTCGCCTGGACCCCAACTGCGCCGACGCATGGTACAATCTGGGCCAGGCCATGCTCCAGCGAAAGCAGAGGCCGGGGGCCATCACCTGCTGGCTGAAGGTGTTGGCGCTGCGGCCCGACGATGCCCATACCCACCATCACCTCGCCACGGTGCTTGCGATGGAAGGCAACGCCGTAGCCGCGGCCGAGCATTACGACAAGGCGGCCGGCCTCGATTCAAATATTGACAAATCCCCCATCTTGCCGCAGATTATAGCCGCCAAGTTCGCCGAGCAGCGACGATTCAACGAGGCGGCCGGGTATGAGGCCCGTGCGCTGAAGATCGCCGAGGCCGCCGGCGACGAGGCCTTCGTGAAAAGCAGCGTTCAGCGGCTGGAGACGTACAGAAAGTTGAGCGGCTCAGCCGCCGGCGGGCAGTAACCGGCCCACCGGCAAAATGAAGAAGGAAGGCAACATCGCGCATGGCCCATCGCAGGAATCGCCGCGCCAAATCCAGGACCGCCGGTCGCGCGACCGGCGTTGTTCTTATCTCAGCGATTTACTTCTGCTCGGGGGCCTGCTCTCTCATCGACCAGGTCGTCTGGGCCCGCCTGCTCAAGCTGGTCCTGGGCAACACCGTTTACGCATCGAGTATCGTCGTGTCCGTCTTCATGGCGGGCCTGGCGCTGGGGGCGCTGATCATGGGCCGTTTCGCCGACCGGATCAAGCACCGCCTGCGCCTTTATGCCATGCTTGAGCTGTGCGCGACGGTCGCGGCCGTGCTTATGCCCGCGGCGCTGCGAATGGCCGACAGCCTTTACCGCTGGTACTTCGTCACTTCGGACGCATCCCCCGGCGCGCTGCTGGCGCTTCAGGTGGCGGTCTCGGCCCTGCTTCTGCTGGTGCCAACCATGCTCATGGGAAGCACCCTGCCCCTGCTGGGTCGATACGTGACGGCCATGGAAAACCAGGTCGGACACAAGGTCGGCCGTCTCTACGCCGTCAACATGCTCGGAGCGGCCGTGGGGTGTCTGCTGGCGGGCCTTGTGTTCATCCGGCTGGCCGGCGTGATGGGGACCCTCTACGTCGCCGCCGGACTCAACCTCTTCGTTGCCGCCGCCGCCTGGTGGCTGTCGCGGTTCCACGACGCACCCGCCAAGGCCGTCGAACCGGCCCCGGCCGTGGCCGCTTTGACGCCGTCACGGGCGCCGAGGAGGGTGTATGTGCTGATGGCGGCATTCTTCGCCAGCGGACTGATCAGCATCGGCCTGGAACTGATCTGGATGCGAAGCATCGTGGTGCCGCTGGGGGGCTTCACCTATGTCTTTTCCGCCGTGCTGACCGTTTACCTCCTCGGCAACGTCATCGGGGCGGCGATCGGCAGCCGTCTGGCCCATCGGGTAGCCAGTCCCGCCGTCGTGTTCGGCGTCAGTTTCGGATTGCTCGGCATCATGGCGGCCTTCTACATACCGTGTTTCCGCGGGTGGTTTATGCTCCTCCAGAACACCCCCAGTATCGTGGACGCCTTTGCCAGGGCCGTCACGCAAGAGAGCCTGCGCAAGGGATTGCTGCCGATCATCCACAGCCTGGCCCTGTTCATGCTCCCGTCGATTGCCATGGGCGTGGGATTTCCGCTGGCGCTGCAGGCATGGGCGCATGTGAGGCATAGCGTCGGGCGGACCACCGGCGTCGTCTACGGCGTCAACACCCTCGGCGCCGTCGTCGGCGGCCTCGTCACCGGCTTCGTCCTGATCCCGATGCTGGGGGTGCAGCGGTCCACGCTGGTGCTCGGGCTGGCCGGGCTATGGCTCGGCGGGCTGCTGATCCGCGTCTTCTACACGGGTCCGGCGCGCCTGTTGCGGATCGGAGCGCCCGCGGCCGTCGTGCTGGCCTCGCTGGCGGCCGTCTATGTGCCGGCGGACCTCTTTCGCCGCACCCTGGCCGACACCTATGGCGGCGAGATTCTCGAAGTCCGCGAGGGTGTCTCGGCCACCGTGGCCGTTGTCCGGCATCCCGACGGCGCGCTGGGTATGGTCATCGACAACATTGAAATGGCCGGCGACGGCATCCACCGCTCGGCCCAGCAGACACTCGGACACCTGCCGGTCCTCCTGCACGGCGACGCCAGACAGGTGCTGACATTCGGCTTTGGCTGCGGCGAGACAACACGGTGCCTGGCGCAGCACGGTCTCGAACAGCTTGATTGCGTCGAGATCGCCCCCGAGGTCACGCAGATGGCCCTGAAGTACTTCGGGCACATCAATCTCGGCGGCGACCTGGCCTCCAGGGTCCGCATGATTCACATGGACGGCAAGAACTACCTCCATCTGACGGACCGCCGCTACGACGTCATCATCAACGACTCCAACGTCCACTCCACCGCGGACAGCGCCCCGCTGTTCACCCGCGAGCACTTTAAGACCGCCCTCGAACGGCTCAACAACGGCGGCCTCTTCATCACCAAGGTCCACCTGCGCGGCTATCCGCGGTCGCATCTGCACAGCATCCTCGGCACCTTCATGGAGGTGTTCCCGCATGTGACCGTCTGGTTCCCCGTGCATCGGCCTTTCGTGTTCTGTTACCTCGTCGGATCGCGGGAGCCGCAACTGTTCTCCCCGGCCCGCATCGACGCGGAACTGGCCAAACACGACGTGAAGACGTGCATCGACTACCTGCACATGGCGTCGAGTCAGGACGTCCTCAGTTGGTACATCGGCGATAAGAGCGACTTCGCCCGCTACATCGGCGACTACGTCGCCAACAGCGACGACCGCCCGTTCATCGAGTTCAACCTCGACGCCGACAATCTGGAGATACCCGACTACTTCCCGC
>DSDB01000019.1 GCA_011057845.1 Phycisphaerales bacterium
CAACGGAGCGGGAGGGATTCGAACCCCCGGTGCCTTTCGGCACAGCGGTTTTCAAGACCGCCGCCTTAAGCCGCTCGGCCACCGCTCCAGAAGGTGCCGGGTCCTAGGCGGGCCGGTATCGGCCCGGCCGGGCCCGTACATCCGAACTGCATTATATAAAGGAATCGTGCCACGACAACCGCAGCTTGGCGAATGCCCGGCTAAAGATCCTAAATCAGCGCCGCTGGCGACCGTCGGGGGTTGAAAAGCGGCGTTTTTTCTGCATAATCCAAACCTCTGCCGCATACTCCGCGTATAGGCACACAATGAACCCGTGGCGGCCCCGGGGGAACCGGGTCGTTGCTGAAAACGCGGAATGCGGAATGAGGAACCGGACGCGGTCGAATCGAAGGCTTTCTTTACAGGAGCAAGCCGGCAATGGCAACAGACGTTAAACAGATCGGTGAACTGGTCCAACGCAAAAGCGAGTTTGTTCGGGCCTTGTTCGGTGAGATGGACAAGGTCATCGTCGGTCAGCGGTATATGCTCGAACGGATGCTCATCGGCCTGCTGGCCAACGGCCACATCCTGCTCGAAGGCGTTCCGGGTCTGGCCAAGACCATGGCCGTGACCACCCTGGCCAGAGCTATCAGCGCGGATTTTCGACGCATTCAGTTCACGCCGGACCTGCTGCCGGCGGACCTTATTGGCACCCAGATATACCGACAGTCCGACGGCGAGTTTTTCACCCGCAAGGGCCCCATCTTCGCCAACATCATCCTCGCCGACGAGATCAACCGCGCTCCCGCCAAGGTCCAGAGCGCCTTGCTCGAGGCCATGCAGGAGCGCCACGTCTCCATCGGCGAGCAGACCCTGGCCCTGCCCGAGCCGTTCCTGGTTCTGGCGACCCAGAACCCCATCGAGCAGGAGGGCACCTATCCGCTGCCCGAGGCCCAGCTCGATCGCTTCATGCTCAAGCTCAAGATCGACTACCCCGACAAACTCCAGGAGCGTCAGATCCTCGACCGCATGGCCGCGACGCATCGCACGTTCGATATCCATCCGGTCATCAGCCCAAGGGATATCGCCGATGTCCGTTGCGTTGTCGACGAGATCTACATCGACGAGAAGATTAAGGACTACATCGTCGACGTCGTCTGCGCCACCCGCGACCCGAAGAAATACGGTGTCAATCTGGGCAATTTTATCAGCTACGGCGCCTCGCCCCGCGCCACGATCTATCTGGCCACTGCCGCCAAGGCCCATGCCTTCATGCAGCAGCGGGGCTTCGTCACCCCCCAGGACGTCAAGAGCATCGGGATGGACGTTCTGCGCCATCGGGTCATCGTCAGCTACGAGGCCGAGGCCGAGGACAAGACCAGCGAAGACATTATCCAGACCCTCTTCGACAACATCGAAGTGCCATGATACCGGAAGAACTCGTCAAGAAGATACGCCAGATTCAAATCTTCACCTCCCGTGCCGTCGATGCCGGCTTTGCGGGCCAGTATGAGAGCGTCTTCAAAGGCATGGGCATGACGTTCGAAGAGGTCCGCGAATACATGCCCGGCGACGACATCCGAACCATCGACTGGAACGTCACCGCCCGCACCGGGAAAGCCTACATCAAGCGCTTCACCGAAGAACGTGAGATGACGGCGCTGTTCGCCGTGGATCTCAGCGCCTCCGGGCAGTTCGGAACGGTCAACAAGACGAAGAACGAACTGGCCGCCGAGTTCTGTGCGGTGCTGGCCTTTGCCGCCGCCAAGAACAACGACAAGGTGGGCCTGCTCATCTTCACGGATGAAATTGATCTGTTCATTCCGCCGACAAAGGGCAGCCGCCACGTCCTGCGTCTGATCCGCGAGTTGCTCTATTTCAAGATGCCCCGCCGCAGGACGAATATCCCTCTGGCGCTTGAGTACATCGGGCGAATTTTGCGTCGGCGGGCCACCGTCTTTCTCGTCTCGGACTTCATCGAAAGCGATTTCAAGAAGCCGTTGAGCCTGCTTAATAAGCGCCATGACGTCATCGCCGTTCCGGTCCGCGACCGGCTTGAGATGACCATGCCCTCGGTAGGCCTTGTGGAGTTCCAGGACGCCGAGACCGGCGAGATCGTGCTTATCGACACATCGAGCGGGCGATTCCGCAGCCGGTATGATGCCACCGGCCGTCAGTCCTTTGAGCAGCTGAAGGGGACGCTACGCTCCATCAACGTGGACTGCATACCCATCAGCACCGACCGCCCGTACATACACGACGTGATTCAGTTCTTCCACATGAGACACAGGCGCTACTGAGGGCAGGAGATAGGAGCATAAGGGCATAAGCGTATAAGGCATAAGGTATGGAAGAGAAGCTGGATTTTTCGTTGCCTGAGAAGAACCCCCGGGGTTCTCTGGCCGGTCCCCTGGCGGGCCTCTTGCTTGCGGCCGTTGCGATTCTGACGGCCGCGAATACGTACATCCTCACAACACAGCGCGATGCCGCCGAGCTGGCTGTTTCGCCGGGCCTTTCGGCCTCCCAGGCCAAACAACTGGCTACGAAGCTGTCCCAGCGCGACCTGCACGAGCAGGCGGCCGCCGTCTGGGCCGAGTACCTTCAATCGCCGAACCTCAGCCCGCAGGACCGCGCCCATGCCCTGTTCCAGATCGGCCTGTTGTACGAGAAGGCCGGGCGCTACGGTCAAGCTATCGAGCATTTCTACCGCAGCGAAATGGCGGCCCCGCTGGAGGAGCTGGCCTCCCAGATCAACACGCACATCAAGAGTTGCTTTGAGCAGAGAGGCGCTTTTTCGGCCCTTCGCTACGAACTGATGGACCGCACCAGCGTCGACAAGACGGCGACGGCCGGTCAGACGGTCGTTGCGGAGATCGGCCCCGAAAAGATCACCGACGCGGACCTCGACGCCATGATTGAGAACGCCGTTGAGAACCAGTTGGCCCCGATGACGCCGTTTATGACGGCTGAGCAGGCCGCCCAGGAGAAGCAAGGCATGTTGAGCCGGTTCAAGACGCCCCAGACCCGTCTGCAATTCCTCCAGAGCCGTCTGGCTGAGGAGGTCCTTTATCGTCAGGCCCTGACCGAGTCCCTGCCCGACAAGCCGCGGGTCAAGCAATTGCTTACCGATGTTTCCCGCGGTGTCCTCAGCAGCCAACTGATGAACGAGCAGCTCGCCGCGAAAATCAGCATCACCGAGACCGACGTGCAGACCTTCTACGAGGCCAACAAGTCGCAATACATCGCCCCCGCCACCGCAAGAATCAGCCACATCCTCCTCGACGGTCACCAGAAGGCCCTTGACGCCATCGGCCGTGCCAAATCCGGCGAGGGTTTTGCGGAACTGGCCAAGGCGATTTCCCAGGACTCAACCACCAAGGACTATGGTGGGGCCATCGACGCCGACCTCGTCAGAGGCAGGTACATCCCCGTCATCGGCGACGCCAATGGACTCGAAGAGGCCATCTTCGCAGCCAAGCCCGGTGAGGTCCTGCCCGAACCCTACCAGAGCGACAAAGGCTGGCATGTCGTCCAGTTGCGTGAACTCACCGAGGCGCGACAGCGGACATTCGATGAGGTCCGCCAGGATGTGATGATGACCCTCATGGAGCGCAAACGCCAGGATGTCCAGCAGCAGTTCATCAAGG
>DSDB01000386.1 GCA_011057845.1 Phycisphaerales bacterium
TCAGACCTGATTGTCGACTCGAAAACTCGGCCCTCAGACGGCCGACTTGATAATCCCCAGAAACTCCTGCGCCTTCAGACTCGCCCCTCCGACAAGCGCCCCATCGATATCGGGCTGGCCCAGCAGTTCGCCGCTGTTGGCGGCGTTGACCGAACCGCCGTATTGAACCCGCATGGCGCCCGCCAATTCCGCATCGTACAGCTTGGCCACCAGTTCCCGTATGAAGGCATGCACGTCCTGGGCCTGCTGCGGCGTGGCGGTCAGCCCCGTGCCGATGGCCCAAACCGGCTCGTAGGCAATCGTCACGGCCGCGGCCCTCTCGCCGTCGAGCCCCGCCAGACCCTTCTTGACCTGGGTCGAAACGACCGCCTCGGTTTGGCCGGCCTCTCGCTCACTTTGCAGCTCGCCCACACACAGGATGGGCAGCAGTCCGCCGTTGATGGCCGCATGGACCTTCTTGTTGACGATGGCATCGTCTTCGCCGATCACGTGCCGTCGTTCGGAATGGCCGCACAGGACATACGCACAGCCCACGTCCTTGAGCATCGCGGGGCTGATCTCGCCGGTAAAGGCCCCCTTCTCCTGGAAGTACACGTCCTGCGCTCCGACGGCGACGTGGCTGGCCGTCACGGCCGAGGCCACGGCCTGCAAGTAGACGAACGGCGGAATCAGCGCCACATCCACCTGCCCGCCGGCGATATTCACGGACCCCGCCGCGATTGCCTTGGCCAGTTCCACGCCCGCGTGGGCGTCCATGTTCATCTTCCAGTTGCCTGCCACGAAGGGCTTTCTCATCCTATGCTCCTGTTATTGCATCCAGATACGGTTGTTATCGCTATCCTCCCGCCGCCGGCCTCGGCTACAGCAGCACCGTGGCCCGCGGAAAACTGCCGAGAATCGATAGGTGCAGGCAGTGCCTGCTGACCTCGGCCAGGCCGTCCTGTACCTTCTTTTGAAGACGGTGTCCGAGGAAATCCACAAAGAAATAGTATTCCCACTGCCGTTTGCGGCTCGGCCGGGACTCAATGTTCGTCAGATTGATCTGGTGGCGTTTGAAGACCTCCAGCACATCCACCAGGGCGCCGGCCTTGTGCGCCGTGCTGAACAGAACGGCCGTCTTGTCGTCGTCCGTCGGCTTGGCGTCCTGACGGCTGAGGACCAAAAACCGCGTGATGTTGTTCGGATTATCCTCGATGTTCTCGCAGACCACCGGCAATCCGTACAACTCCGCCGCCACGCGGGACCCGATGGCGGCCGTGTTCGGCTCCTCGGCCGCCATCTGAGCCGCCTTGGAGGTGGACGCCACGGGGATCGTCGCCGTGCCCTTGAACGTGGCGCCGAGCCAACTGCGGCACTGGGCGAAGACCTCCGGCTTGGAATAGATCTTCTCGATCTGCTCAAGGCCGCACTTGGCCAGGAGGTTGTGGTGGATCGCCATGAGCACCTCGGCGCAGATCTTGACGTCGGAGTCCGCCAGGGCGTCGAGCGTCTCGATGACGCCGCCGCCCATGGTGTTCTCCACCGGGGCCAGCCCAAGGTCGCAGTGGCCCTTGCTGACCTCGTCGAAGATGCTCTGGATGTCGGTCAGCGATTCATACTCGACGGACTGGCCGAACTTCATCATGGCGGCCGTGTGGCTGAAACTGCCCTGCGGCCCCAGGTATCCGATACGCAACGGCCTCTCCAGGAAGAACGAGCCGCTCATCAGCTCCCGCCATATCGCCATCAGACACTTGTCCGGCAGCGGCCCCTGGTTCGCCTTCGTGATGCGGTCAAAGACCTGCTTCTCGCGGTCGGGGGCATAAATCGGGCGATCCGTCT
Source organism: Phycisphaerales bacterium (assembly GCA_011057845.1). Taxonomy (GTDB): domain Bacteria; phylum Planctomycetota; class Phycisphaerae; order Sedimentisphaerales; family Anaerobacaceae; genus UBA2266. The sequence goes on from DSDB01000386.1 coordinate 1,822, forward strand.
TGTTCTTGAGCTTGCCGACCTCAACGACGACCTGCGCGCGCTCGTTGAGCAGCCGGACCAATTCGACGTCCAGCTCGTCAATCCTGTTTCTCAGTTCATCCAGCGTCATCGGAAGCCAACCACAGACCCTCAACGATCCGCCGGCGCGTTGCGGCGTGTCCGCTGAGCGTAGAAATAGCCCAATTTTAAGAAAACTGAACTATCTAGCACATTTTTGTGCTTGCGTCAACGAATTTGCCCCCTATAGAACAATATTTGCGTATGTCCGGTAACTACACAGTTTTTGAGACTGCCTGGGGTTATTTCGCACTGGCAACGATGGACGGCCGACTCGCACGCGCCGTCCTGCCGTGCGGCACGCGCGCCAGGGCCGTTGAGACGATACACACCCACTTGCCGACAGCAGGATTCGAAGCAGGCCTCTTATCCGACCTCCAGGCTGAGGTTGTGGCCTATTTCGACGGCCGCCGTGCCGATTTCGCCTCCGTGCCACCGGTGGCTCTGGACGGTCTGACTGCCTTTGGCAGGCGAGTCTTGACGCTGTGTATGATGATAAGGCCAGGTTTTACAAGCACTTACGGCGATCTTGCCCGCTGGCTGGGCCGGCCCGGGGCCGCTCGTGCCGTCGGCAACGCCCTTGCCCGAAATCCCATCCCACTGATCATCCCCTGCCATCGCGTCATAGCCACGGCGGGTGGTCTGGGCGGCTTTTCGGCCCCCGGTGGAATCTCCTTCAAGAGACGCCTTCTGGACCATGAACGCCAATTCCAGTCCCGGTAGGAAACACACCCAAGGACCGCGGCCATCCCGTGGGATTCACCCTGCGCGCTTGGAACAAAGTCCGTGACCGAGTGGATGCCCGATGGTTCCCGTCATCTTCTTCGAACTCCCCGAGTAGGACTCGAACCTACAACCTAGCGGTTAACAGCCGCTCGCTCTACCGATTGAGCTATCGGGGAATCGCCGACCGCCGGCGCACCGACCTGCGGGCCGCCACCCGGTCGAAACCTTTATTATCGCAGAATCGCTTACGACTTTCAAGGGCATTTTTTCCCAGGGGTCGCTTTTTTTGTATCAAACAGGGCAATCCAGGCGCCATAGACCGGTCCATGCCATGCGCTCCGGACCCGACAGGGAAACCGGCCGGGCTGACCGCCTGGCGCCGGCGTCCTGCGATGCCAGCATCCGACCGCAGCGGCCGACGGACCCGCATCAGCGGCGTCGCGACGGCTATTCTCGGACATTGCGCCGCCAGCCCAAGAAGGTTAATCCATAGTGTAGCCTTCTGGGACGACCAGGAACTTGTATCCGCTGACGTCCGTGAAGTAGAGGTGGGGCCTGATTGCCGCGAGCCATGCCTGCCACTGCTCAGCGGTGCGGACAGCGGTAAAATGGGCCTTGAGGAAGGCGGTGAATTCCGTTTGTCGGGGGCAGGGCATTGTTCTTATACTGGAGTGCCGGTGGCCGCGGGTTTTGTTTGGCCGCGGGTGTTCTGTGTTTCGTGTTCGGCTATGGAGGTTGCCTGCGATGGCGACGAGACGGCGTGTGATTGGATGGGTGCTGGCGTTTGCGGGGTGTATGGGGATGTTCAGCTGAAAACCTTGATGGGGAATTGGCCGTGAGATACTTGAGATGCCTGTGGATCGGCGTTGTGTGGGTGACGGTATTCGTGCCGTGGTGTTCGGCCGCACAGACGCCGGCTGCCTCCGGGGAGGTTCAGACCGGCAGGCTGGTGGTCACGGGCGAGCATGTGACCCGGCTGGTGCTCCGGCGGCCGGGAGGGGCCA
>DSDB01000291.1 GCA_011057845.1 Phycisphaerales bacterium
CAACGGCCGGCGGATATCGGACGAGGTTGCGCTGGCCGAGGGCGACCATATCCAGATCGGCCGGACCCTGCTCTTGTTCACCGAAGAGGAAATAAACGACCGGCAGAGCGCCTTAGGCCATTTCAAGAAGGTTGGCGAGCGAATGCGTCCCACCCAGATTCAGTAAATGACCCTGACATCGGCGCACGCGTATAGGTATTTGGCCGGTTTTGCGAAAACTGTGAACAAAGCAGCAATTGCCGAGTATTTACCAGTGGAAGAATTTTTCAAAAAAATTCAGAACGGGGTTGACATAATACCGAAATCAATATAACATACAACTTGCAAGCCTCTGCGGGTTTCCTCCCTCTTCCTCTCGCTCTCTCCCGACCGCAGAGGCTTCTTTTTTGCGCGCGCCCCGGCGGACCTTGACCAGTTCCGTCCCATTTCCGGTAATAACGCGCCCGGCTCCTCCAGCAGGTTCGGTGTATCGTCCGCTCGCTGGATAACCAGCCCCGCCCTGAGGATTGACCGCAAGAACGGCCTCTCCCGCGGCCCTTCAGATCGCTCGCTCCAGCAGCCTTAGCAGATAGGGGCCCAGCACAATGAACCCGATGGTCGCCGCGCCCACCGCTGAGACCAGGACCGCCGCGGCCGCAACGTCCTTCGCTCGCTTGATCAGTGGATGAAACTCCGGCGATGCCACATCTGCAAGGAACTCCAACGCGGTATTCAATGCCTCGGCCGTCCACACGCTCATGATCGCTATGACCAGCCAACACCAGTGGTCCGCATCCAGCCGAAAGACCGCCCCAAGCACCAGAACCATGATCGATGCGCACGCATGAAGCCACGCGTTATGCTGCGACTTGAGCATCAACCGCACCCCGCGAACCGCATGTGTAACGCTCCGTAGACGCCCGGTAATCGTGAATGGCCCGGGATCCAGGTCGTCGGACGACTCCGACCGCAACGAATTATCGGCCTTCTTATCGATCACGGTGCCCCTCTGATAGCAATGAAGCATAGGTATTGTATCGGCGGGATTAGCGTAGCGCTGCAATGATATGGCCGCAATTCCAGCATCTCGGACGGAACCTCCGTCCGGGCGGCACCGACCCGTGCGACGCCACTTTCTTTCGGCCAGAGAATTTTATTTGCAAAATGCTTGACAGAATGCTTTGGCAGTGCTAAGTTCTAATTCAGTAAGTAACCAAATTTGTCCACAAGCCCCTGGGCTATCTCGCTTTTCCTCTCTCTCCCTCCGCACCCAGGGGCTTTTTTTCTGCCTTCTTGGGCCCTCAGGCATACACACCCGGCGGGCGACCTATCCCCTCCGGAGGAGTTAAAAATCTCCCCAAAAGCCGCAGGGGGAAAATTTTTCGCTTTTTTCTCATGGGGGGGGTTGACAAGTCCGCCGGTTCTGGCGTATCATAATGATCGTAAGCCCTTGCGGGTTCCTCTCCCTCCCTCTTCCTCTCTCCCGACCGCAGGGGCTTCTTTTTTTCCAGCAGCCGCCACCGTCTGGCCTCGCCGGGCCTCCGTTTAGATGCGAGCGGGCGATTTTCCTGTTTTTTTTGCGTAACAAATTCCCCCGGGGCGGCTCCTTACTCATGCACGGCGGCAACATAAAGGCATAATAGTCTTCCTTCAAAGCAGCCCCCTCTCTCCTCCTTCAAGCTCGCAAAAGCAAGAGCCAAAAAGGGGGCTGTCTGCGCGTGGGTTGCACCACTGCGGCATCGGCACGCTTCTCGTGGGGTCGTTGACCTGCCGCCTCGCTTCTACCCAAGCCGATCGGTCGTCGGCAAGACTGCGAATGGGAGTCTTTTTCTAACAGGTCTCTGTGAGTTAGCCTCGCCGAAGCAGGCTCGATAGGGTAGATTGAACCTCCGAAGACAAAAAAATGAGCGGCAGGACGCGCCTTTCGGCCGGACCCTGCCGCTTCCTCGTGTAGCAGCGATTTACTGCACCGCTGGGGGCATTCCACCATCCCCCTGGACGGGGGTTATCTAGTCGAGCATACCCATCATGACAAGTTGGGCTTCCTGGACGGGGGTAACGACCCCCTTGAGTTCCTTCTGGGCCACCACGAGCTGCGTCTTCACGGTTGCCTTGGCCTTGCGCAGGGCGTCCAGCTTGCTTGCCACCGCAGTAGCATCCGGCGCCTCGGCCCGGAGGACCTCGCGAAGCTCCGCGGTCGCCTTTGCCACGGGACCCTCAGGCTGTGCAGCTGTGGCCCCCTGAACGCCCTGGCCTCGCCCCTGACCACCGGCGGCATCCTGCCCGCCGGGTCCGCCTTGGCCACGGCCGCCGAACTGCCCCGTCGCTCCAAATCCGCCACGGGCCCCAAATGCACCGCGGCCCTCCAACTCCCGCGACAGATCCTGGACCTTCTGCAATTTGGGCTCAATCTTCGCCCACTGGGCGTCATCGGCCCGCAGCATCGTTCTGTAGATGTCGGTACGCGCGCCACGTGCCGCCATTGGGTCTCGTTGCATCCCCTGGGCATCCTGACCGCCTCTGACGCCCCCCCTGCCGCCGGCCCCTCCACGAGCGCCACCGGCGCCACCCTGGGCCGCCAGCGCAAGCTGCACCGCGAGGACAAGGGCCAATGCCGAAAGACCGCTGATAGCAACGACTTTCCTTTGTCTGGACATGTTGTTTTCTCCTTGATCGAACGGGTGTTTGTTGTGGTATCGCTACACGTTTGAGAGGTAGTGTCCGAGTCCGCCCGTTGGTAACGGCATAATTCTCAGATTTCTGAAGATTATTTTCAGCCGTTACCATCGCGTTTTCCAGGGCACTAACAACGCGAAAGCAGAAACGAATGAATCCGACTGCAGCGGGTTCACGACGCAAGACACTACTCACACCAAAGCACTGATGAAAGGAGCACGAACAATGAGACGAACATGGATTACCGCAATGGTTGTGCTGCTGGGGTTGGCCCTGGCGGCGGAAGCGGGGATGGGCCGAATGGGCGGCCGCGGTGGACAAAGGGGTCCGCAGGCCATCTCCCAAGGACGTAATAGAGGCTATCAAGCGGCCCCACGGCAATGGGGGCGAGACCTGGCCGGGGCTTGGGGGGGGCGTCAGGCGGTAGGCCAAGGGGCAATGCAGTACGGCCGCATGGACGCACGCGGCCCCGTGGCCGGCCTTCGGGGTCGTGGCGTTGGTCCAATGGGCGGCCGAGGCGGCTACGTCCAAGCGCCCCTAGGCCGCGGCATGGGCCAAGGTTCCGGCCTGATAGGTGGCCGCGGACTGCGACAGGGCCCTGCCCAGTGGAATATCACCGGCCGGCGCGGCACCGACAACTTCGGATATGGCCTCGGACGCGGCCGACAGGGCCCGCAGGCCCCTGGAGTCGGTCCAATGGTTCGCGGCGGCGGTCCCAGGTCTCTCCAGGCACCGGCCATGGCCCCCGGATATCGCGCCGGACAGGGTCGCAGCCAGTGGCCGCAGGGACTGCGGCAGGAGATCCAGAATATACGGCAGCGACTCCAGGACATGCGTGGTCGCCTGCGCGATGCCCGTCCCAGCGATAGGGCGGATCGCTTTGGCCCCGGACGTGGCCGCGGCGACACCCAGCGCCCTGAGAAACCCGGTCGGCCCCAGGACCGCCCAG
>DSDB01000637.1 GCA_011057845.1 Phycisphaerales bacterium
CGGAACCCTCAGCCCGCATCCCGTCACCGCCGGCGGCGTCTTGCCCTCCATGACCACCGTCTGCCAGTTCGTCCGCGAATCGCTCAGCCACAGGTACGCCCGGTCGTCGCCCTGATAGCCCAGCACGCGAACCGGCTCGCCGACCGAGGCGTCGGTGATCTTCAAGCCCGCGAACGACACGCCCTTGAGGAATCCCGCCAGCGGCCTGTAGTGGCCGTAAGCGTTCTGGCGGTCGAGCAGGTCCCACCACCAGAACATGGCCGTACCGCTGCTTCCGGCAAAGGCGCTCGCCCAGAGACTACGGCGAAAATGCACGCCCTGGGCGTCGGTCTTCATGTCGTCGCTGAGGCCCCACTTCGGCGTCGCCAGGCCGAACTCGCCGATGAGAACCGGCTTGGCCGGGCCATTGTCCCTCATGAACTTCGTCAGGCCGACGATCACGGCCACCTCGTCCCTGTAATCGCCCTCGACCTGCGGACGCATGTAGTGGTGCAACTGGCCAATGTCCAGGCAGTCCAGTCGGATGTCCCGCGCCGAGGGATGCCACGTGCTGGTCGTCCAGGGATGCCGGTAAATGTCGATCTGCTCCAGATAGCGCGCCAGTTCCCCGTAATAGGCGTCCGTCGGCTTGCCGGGGTCCATCTCGTTGAAGCACTCCCAGGCCGCCACGGCCGTCGAATAGCCCCACCGCGCGACGCAGTACCGCAGGAACTTCTTCGTGTCGGCGGTGGCCCGGCTGTAGTCATCGCTGCCGACCTTCGACAAGCTGTCCATATACAGGTCGCGATTGACCGCGCAGAGCATCAGGTAGATGCCGTGCTTCTCGGCGCTGTTGACCAGTTCATCGAGCATCGCACAGTCGATCTGATTATAGGTCCCCCGCTCACGGCGATTGACGTCTGCCTCCCACAGCAGTTCCGCCCCGCCGGAGGCCTCGGTCAGCGAGAGCCCGTCGAGATAGACGTTGCCATCGCCGACGGCCGCGACCGATATGCGCCCGAGGCGATTCTCACTGGCGCCCATGGCGAACTCCCGCCGAAAGCCCGTCCACTGGCCGGCCTTTTCCGCTTCAAACCGTGCCTGCCCAATGCCGTGGGCCATGTTCAACTCCAGAGCCACGCCGCCGTCGGCCATGAATCGGCCGCTGACGACATATCGAGTATTGGGCGTGAGGGCCACCGCATGAGAAGGCGAACATTCGATGGATCGCCGGCCGCCGCCCAGTCTGACGCACTTGCGGCCGGCTGCATCGCCCGGAACCGGCACGATGGGCGTATCCTGCGACCACGAACGGCTCCAGGCGCTCTTGCGCCCCTCCAGACACATCGCCCAGTCCTTGCAGCACGTCCAGATGCGGGCGTAATTGGCCCCGTTGGCGGCCATCGTGGCGAAGATCTCGTCCGCCTTGGCGAGATTGACGTATTGGCCCTCGCCGACGAACGCGAGGTTCTGCCCGATGACAAAGAACGGCTCACCGTTGTCGAACTCGAAGAATCGCGGGTCCTTCTTGCCGGCGCGCACATAGCCCTTACGCGACGACTCGACGCACGTGAACGTCATCGGCCGGGACTGGCCCTTGTCCTGCCGGTCCTGCGCCTGGATGGTAGCACGGTGTTCACCCGGCTCCACCGGGGCAAATCGGGCCCTCCAGACGCCCATACCCACGGGGTAGAACGAGGTCTCGACCTTGCCCCCGCGGCCGCCGCCCGAGCGGCGCACCTCATATTCCTGGGCGAAGAAGGCCGGGATCGCCAGTTCGCCTCCGCCGGGCGTCTGGACCACGAGCCGGACATCCACCACGGCCGGGTCGTAGGGGTCATCGTATGACCGTTCAAGCTGGATACGGAACTCGATCTTCTCATATCGGCCGACCTGCGTCGCCAAGGGCTCGACTGTGACCGCAATCGCCCCCACGCAGGCCGCGGTCCCCGCCCCAAAGACCGCCACGACCACGATAGCCAACCGGATTATCGCCTCACGCTGCATGTTGACCTCCAGGAAACCTGCCTGCGCGCTTCAAGCGGGCCCGCCAACCATCGGACCTGACCGGTGGGTATCGTAGCACTGCCTCCGGCCCGATGCAACAGCACTTGGCTGCCGGAAAGGCAAGGCGATATAGTCCGGGCCGCGTTGTCACCGCATCAACCGGTGCGCCGTAGTTGCGCCAGCATCTGGACCTTGGGGTCATGTCTCAAAAGCCGCTGTCTCTGGAACAGCGCCTTGCGATGGCGCCAGAGGATCGCGGCGGCCTTGTCAAGACTGTAGTACACCACACGAGTGACGCCGCGCAGCCAACTGGACTCGCGGCAGCCGCAGAGATTGTTCCGCCGGTCATACCACCAGAGCTGAAAACCGTTGAAGCATCCAAAACGATCATCCCTGATTCCCAGGACACGTTCACAGTAGAGAAGCTGTTTGATCTGCATCTTATCCAGGACATCGATCTTCTTCATGGCTGCAACCTCCTTGGCTGCGTCGGAACCCTGCAAGCCGCTCACAGACAGCCACCCTCCGATGTACTCTGCGGCTGATTCGCCGCCCGGATACGCCCGGCGGCCCGATATGAAGTTGTTATCGTCTTCACTCGTATAGAGGCGTATGGCCACGCCTCGGTAACACCCTTCTTCCGGGTTTGCCGGCGGCCGCCGCGGCCCTGGATGCCGCTTTCTACTACATTAGACGCGGAACCTTGCCGTGAAGTTACATTCCCCGGGCAGAAAGCCCGCCCGCCAACCGGCCGCCAGGCGGATCGGTCATATCAATGGAAGGTCTCCCTGGTTGGACGCGTGACGCCCGCCGGCGGTATCGAGGCCAGTCTTTGGAGGTCTACCGGGAGAAGAAGATCAGTAGGCCCACCATCAGGAACCAACCGGCCACCAGAACCGATGCAATGGCCGTGGCCGCTATGGCCAGCGTCTTCTTCTTATCGATGCCGATCCCGACGGCGCCGACGATGATTGCTCCCGGAAAACAGCCCATAATGGTCAGCGCTCCAAGCGCTGTCAGGGGGCTGCCTCACCCCGGCTGGACGGCCATCATCAGAAGGACCATCCCAACCCCGATTCCCAACAGCGCCGCGGATACTTTGCCCAATATCATGGTCGCCTCCAGTTGATTGTGAAATCCACGCCCGCAGCATAACCGGCATACCCGCCTCAATCAACCCGGGAACTCAAGGCGTCCGGCACATTTTTTCGACGACGCCAAGAGCCGTTGTTTCCACTGAGACGCCCGCCATTCCGCACGCCGAAAAAATGTACCGGGCCCCTTGGTTAAGTCCGCCGCCAATCCGGCCGACACTGACAACGGGAGACGAGGATACGAGTTTATGCCCCGGTGTTTCCTTCCTGCCGGGGCATCATTTGCGCCGCGACGCCGTCGTCAGTTCACTTGAGATACCGCGTGTTGCCCACCCGGCGCAGAACGCCAATCCGGTCGAAATGGTCCAGCAGGGGGATCGCGTACTTGCGTGTCGTGTTCAGCAGGTACTTCATCTTGACGCTCTCCAGCCGGCCTTCCTTCTTGATGTGGTCAATCAGAATCGCGCGGGCCTTCTCAATGGCCTCCGCATGGAAGAACAACTTCTCCACGCGGACCAG
>DSDB01000684.1 GCA_011057845.1 Phycisphaerales bacterium
CTATGAGAAGCAGTTCCCCTATACGCCGAACGTGCGCGGGGTGCGGACGGACCAGTGGAAGTACGTGCATTATCCACATGGCGATGGAGGACCGGACCGGCATAAGGCGGAGTTGTACAATCTGAGGGATGATCCGGGGGAGCGGCGGAATCTGATTGATGATCCGCGCTACGCGGGCAAGGTGGCGGAGTTGAGGGCCGAATTGGAACGGCTGATGAAGCAAACCGATGCGCTGCCGGATACGATGCCGCTGGATGAGGGCGTCAAGAAGGAGTTGCCGGAGGCGTCGATTCGGTAGTTCGTATTTCATCGTGCGAAACTCGTTCGGGGTGGTCCCGAAGCCGGTTCGGGAAAGGCAAGGGCCGGATCGATCCAGCCCTTCGCTCCGCGAAAGGCTGCCACCCAACTCGTTCGTATTTCGTATTTCGTTGGTGGTGCTGATGGTAAAGGTTCTGATTGTTGGTGCGGGTGGATTCCTGGGGTCGGTGCTTCGGTACCTGACGGTCGTTGGAGTGCAGGGGTATCTGGATCGGCCGTGGTGGCCGTGGGGGACGTTCGTAGTGAACATGACGGGGTGCCTGGCCATCGGTGTGGTCGCCGGCCTGGTGGATGTCAAGGGACTGTTCGGGCCGGAGACGCGGGTGTTCCTGATGATGGGGCTGCTGGGCGGATTTACGACGTTTTCGGCGTTTGGATACGAGACGTTGGGCTTGCTGAGAGATGGCCGGATGGCTGCGGCCGCCGCAAACATCGTGCTGAGCGTGATTGTTGGTGTTGCGGCGGCGTTTGTCGGATACAAGACGGGGGGGTTGATGTAATTCGTGAATCGGAGGTATTGCGATGCTGCCACGCGAAGGACGGTTGCTACGGGTCTTCATCGGCGAAGACGACAAGTATGAGCATCGGCCCCTGTATGAGTGGATTGTCGCCCAAGCCCGGGAACGCGACCTGGCCGGGGCCACGGTGTTGCGCGGGATTGTGGGGTACGGAGCCCACAGTCGCGTGCACACGGCCAAGCTGCTGGCGCTGTCGACGGATCTGCCGATTGTCATTGAGATCATCGACACGCCGGAGAAGATCGACGCCTTCCTGCCGGTTATCGACGAGGCGATTCAAGAGGGCCTGGCGACGGTGGAGGATGTGCATATCCGTTTCTATCGCCCCGGAGCCGAGCGGCCCGACGGCAGGCGTTGACCTGGCGCAATAATGACCCGCAATCTGATCGACTATGATTATGCGGTATGGGGGCTCTGGCCGCTATCATCAGCATCCGTTCTACTCGCTCCTCCACAATACACAGTACGATATACGAACTACAGGCTCCGTGCGTTGGCTTCCGTGAACTTGATAATCTCATTCATCATCCGAACGGATTCGTATGGATACTTGCCCGCGGCGGTCTCGCCGGAGAGCATGACGAAATCGGTGCCGTCGAGGATGGCGTTGGCCACGTCGGTGACCTCGGCGCGGGTGGGGCGGCTGTGTTCGGTCATGTGTTCGAGCATCTGCGTGGCGGTGATGACGAACTTGCCGGCCGCGTTGCACTTCTTGATGATTCGCTTCTGAATGATCGGTACTTCATAGATCGGTATCGCCACGCCCATATCCCCGCGGGCGATCATAATCCCATCGGACGCCGCAATGATCTCATCAATATTCTTGATCGCCTCGCGGCTCTCGACCTTCGCCACGATCTTGCAGCCGGGCAGCTCCGGCTTGACCAGGGTCGCCACCTCCCTGACATCGGCCGCATCCCGCACAAACGACAACGCCACATAGTCCACACGATGCTCGATCCCGAAGCGTATGTCCGCCCGGTCCTTGCCGGTAATGCCCTCAAACTCCAGCGCGGCCCCCGGCATGTTGATGCCCTTACGCTCCTTCAGTACGCCGCCCTCGATGACCACCGCCTTGATACTCGTGGCCGAGACCTCTTTGGCCCGCAGGATCAGAAAGCCATCGTCGATGAAGATCATCTGCCCGGCCCTGATTCGCGTCAGGTCGCCCTCGTAATCAAACGGGATAGTCTTGGGTCCCGAGGCGTGTGGTTCTTTGACCAGCCAGACGGTTCCGCCCCGCTTGAGTTCCCGCGTCTTGGCCCCCTCAAAACGCCCCACACGGATCCGAAAGCCCTCCAGGTCCTGCATGATCTTGATGGCCCGGCGATACTTCTTATTGAGCCTGCGGACCAGCTCGATCATCGCCAGATGCCCCGCGTGGGACCCATGGGAAAAGTTCAACCGCACCACATCCAGCCCGGCCGTGAACATCTTGCGCAGCGTGGTGTAATCCCCACTGGCCGGCCCCAACGTCGCCACAATCTTTGTCCTTGGCATACCCACACACTCCTACGGCCTGTCACGCGGCCGTCACCTATAAGAGCACCCGTCGCCGCCAGGCGAATCCACAAACGCAATACACAATACGGTCTACAGAATACCGGCCCCGTCTCTGCGGGCAAGCATTTTCATCTCCGGCCCGTCAGTTGTTCGCCAGGAGCTTCGGTTTCATACGCTGGAGCCAGGCGGGCAACTGGTCCCGCGTCACTTCCGCCCAGAGTCCCACGCCGGACCTTCGGGCCACGGCCTCCAGTTGCTTGTACCGGTCGAAGTGGCTATGCCGAAACCGCAGGTCCGCGTATGCATAGCCTTCCTCCAGCAGGACCTCATTGAGAATCCGTCCGTCCGGCAGTTCCACATACGCCAGCAACCGCCCGTATTTGCACCGCGTGTCGTTGCCCGGGTCCAGCAGCACCCGAACCGTTTGCCCCTCCGCCAGGCCCTTGGCAAACGCCGAGGCCTCCAGCCCAAAGTACATAGGGCCGGTCTGTGGATTGACGCTCTCCGGACAATCCACCCCCCGGAGCCGAATCCGCGTCGTTTCGTACTTGCCGTCAGGCTCATCGATATCCAGCGTATCGCCATCGACCACCCTGACCACCCCAAAGCGTCGGTCCTGATAGACCGCCACATCCCGCCCGGCCCGCCTGACCTGCGACCCGCCGGGCCGCCACCGCACCCAGTTGCGGTCCACGCAGACAACAGCCAGCAGAACCATCGCCAGCAGCGCAACGAGGCCGTTGCGCCTCCGCCTGCTCATGGCCTGCCTCGGTCTGCGTCGGCTCAACGTCAGCCCTCCGCTTCCCGACCGCCCCGGCGTCTACTGCCGCCTCTTGTCGGCCGGCTTATCCAGTTCGAACGCATCGCACACCACACGAAGCGCGTCCTCTCCCTGGTGGCGATCCACGATGCAACTGATGCGAATCTCGCTGGTGGTGATCGAATCGATATTGACTTTGGCCTTCGCCAGCGCCCCGAACATCCTCTCGGCCACGCCGTAATGCGTCCTCATCCCGACGCCCACGACCGAAATCTCCGCGATATCCTCACGAATGAACAACCGTTCGCAGCCCACCTCGTCCTGGATCGCCTCCACCGCCTCGCGGGCCGCCCGCAGGTCGCTGCTGCCGACCATGAACGCCAGATTCGCCTTCTCGTTGCTGACTTCGGTCTGAACGATATCGTTGACAACGACCTTGGCGGCCGCGAGTTTGGCGAATACCTTCGCCGCGTTGCCCGGCACGTTGTCCACGCCCA
>DSDB01000548.1 GCA_011057845.1 Phycisphaerales bacterium
CAACTGACTCTGGATCAGTTAGTTCAGGTTCGAATCCTGGTTCCCCAGTTTCCCTCCTTATAAGCGCAGGCGCACGGTGCATCCCCTTACAGGCTGCCGTCAGAGCCCCCGATACATGTCCACATGACTGTGACGACGGGGGCTTCCGTCAAAAGCAAGCGTGGCCAATGCCGCTGGATGCGACATTGGCCACGCGTTCAGATTCCACTTCACAGCACGCCGACGATATTACCGAGGCCAGAGCTGCTGCTCGAGCCAGTAACCCGCCAGAACTGCAAAATCCTTGAAATCGATCTTGCGACCGGCCGGGTCATGCAGGTCCGCCGGAGAGCCGTTGTACAGCTCCCCATCGCCGGGCGTCTTATCCGCAAGGTACGCCACCTCAGCCGCCGAAAGGGCCCGGCTGAAGATGTACACCTCGTCAATGACGCCGTTGAACGGGTTGTTGCCGTTGCCGTCGATGGCACCGATGACGAGGTGGGCCCCCGTGGCCGGGCCGAACGAGAATACGTCGCTGGTCCCGACGGACTGCCCGTCGATGTACATCGTCGTAATCGCCCCGTCGAACGTCACGGCCACATGCTGCCAGAGACCGACCGGCGGAACATTGGACCCAAATCCGGGGTAACTGTCATACCGCAGGAAGCCGATGTTGCCGGTGGTGTTGTTCAGCTCGATGGACCACATCGTGGCCGTATCGCTCCAGTCGTCGCGCTTGCTGATCATGCCCTGGTAGCCGTTGTTCAGGCCGGACCACTTGATCCACGCGGCCGCGGTCAACTGGCCCGTGGTCGCCGACGGATTCCACGTCCCCGTGTCAACCACGTCGCCTCCGGTCCCGGTGAACTGCAGCGCCTTGCCGAAGCCCGCCATGCCGTCGACCCACGTCGGATTGCCGAGAATGGTGCCCGTACGGCCGTTGCCGGAGGCATCGGCGGTGGTCGTCCCGGTCCCTTCGCTGAGCGGGTACCTTGCCGCCAGACCGTTGGTCCCCGGATTGACCGTGGCAATGCCCTGTCCCTCGAACAACCACTGGCTCACGAGCACCTCCAATTCCTTGCCGTCCACGCGACAGTCGCCTGATACCTCGCCGATCGGCATGAAGTCGACCTTGGCGAAATCAGCATCTCGCTGCGCCAGAACACACTCGGCCGGAAGCAAACGGATGTCATCGAAATACATGGTGCCGACACTCCCGGGCACCGAGGGCGAACCGATGGTGCCAAAGCCGATCGACATCCTGGCGACATTCGTCAGATTGACGCCGGTGAATTGCGTCAGCGTAATCGTCCAGTTTTGCCACTCCGCCACCGTCACGGCGTTCATGCCGCTCGGATGGACGATCACGGCGCTGTGGCTGGGCGTATCACCGTCCTCCAGCTTGATGAACATCTGCTCGGGGCCGTTGAGGGCGTGGCCAAGGAACCACAAGGACATGACCCGGACCCCATCGGCCGTCCAGTCATTGGTGATGCCCAGGCTCAGAGGACCGGAGACGGTCGCGGTGGCCTCCGCATGTCCGGCGCTCGTATTATAGAGATAGGGCAAGGACTGACGGCCTCCATGCACAAGCGTTTGCTCGGCGAAAGGCGCCTGAGCATTGCCGACGATCGATCCCGTGCCGTTGCCGCCGTAGGCATCCACGCCGCACGGGAGATTCCCGCCGTATCCCAGTCCGTCCTTCCAGATATAGAAGATACGTTTGCAGACGTCGTCATAGTCCTCAAAGTCGTCGACCACGCGGAAATGACCCGTCGTGAAACGCCATACCGCGCCCTTCCACAGATCGACACCGTTGACCTCATCCACGCGCCAGTAATACGTCGTGCCCATCTCGAGCGTGCCCGGATCGAAGGCGCTGACACCGACGTTCTGATACACGAGGCCCGGGTAGGTCCCGGCGGTGGCCGGCGTGGCGTCGCGAACCGCCGCCTTTTCCGTGCCGAAATACAAATCATGAGTGACCGCCGCCACACCCGGCGTCCAGTACAGATTCGTGGTGGGCGAGACCTGTGTAGCCGCGTCCGCCGGCGACGGTTGAGATGCGCCTCTATCCAGGACAATCTCGAAATTGTCATAGTACAGGACAATCGGGCTGCCCTGGGCCGGTCCGCTGTTGCTGAGGATCAGAATCTGCAGCCACCACAGGTTATCCCACTGAATCTTGGCCTTCTGAGCTGTATAGTCCCATTCGAGCGTCCGGCTGTCGTCGCCCTGGGAGGGATTCCAGCCCGCCATCATGGCCGTGTCGTAGAAGCTCCAGCCGTCGCCGCCGGTGTTGACGATAAAGGTCAACTCGGACCAGCCGATGCCCTCGGTCCACTCGGCCGCCAGCCGGGTCACATCCACGCGCATCCTGGACCCCTTGCGCCACAGATCCATAATGCCGGGGTTCGCCATAAGGTCCAGCGAGATGCCTTGCCAGCCCGTATCAGGGTAAGTCACTTTCAGGCTGTATGTATTAGACGTTACGCCCGTCGTAGTGCTGTAGGCCATCGTCGCCTCGGCCGGCGTACCATCGGGAAATACCCACCCGTCCGTGGAGTTCTCCCAATCGGAGACCTGGACGCCGTAGGTGTGGTCCACAACGTCGTCGGCCGTCGTAAGCTGCACGTTGTCAATGTAGAACCTCGTTACGGATGCGGCATCGACATTCGAGGTCAGACCCAGCTCGTACCACCCGATGGCATCCGTCACACCTGCGAGCTTGGCGATCAGCGCCTGGGACAGCGGAAACGTCAGCGTATGGGGCTGCCCGTCCAGAGCCACGGGCTGTTGGCCCAGGTCGTTCCATCCGATGTTGTTGTTGGCGCCGTAGTCGTTGTTGCCGGGTGCATTGATGACCAGGCCGACGTTCAGCCATGTCGTGGTCATGTCGGCCGCGAACGCCGTCACATCGAGCGAGAACGTGGCTCCATCCTGCCCCAGTGTAGTCCGTATTGGCTTGAGATTGTAATAACAGGCCAGCTTCCACTCGCCGCCGGTATCGACCCGCAGCGCCCCGGAGCCTTCCGAAGCCCCAATCGTGCTCTGCGATATCGTACCGTTGGTCCAGTCGTTGGTATACCAACCGCCCTGGTTGCCCTCAAAATCGCTGAGCACCATCGCCCGAGCCGAGACGCCGAGCCCCAGCACCAGGATGCCACATAACAGAGATCTGAGTTTTCCCATCATAGGGTCCTCCTTTTCAAATATGGAACTGAACTTGACATGATGTGTCTATCCATCCACAAGGGTGCGGCTCCACGCACATGCACCCCTGCACGTACCAGGTTATCGCTCTGGAGACCCAATCCCACGCATCCGCCAGACTCAACATCACCACCGGTCCACCTGCCACACACCCTTCCTTCCAAACTCAACGTGCGAAAGCCTGTTTGCAGCGCCGCGTCGCCGCGATGTAATTACAATAGACGCTCGGCGCCTCTATTATATTTACCAAAATGCCCAATCTGACTGCAAGAAAAAAAACGTTGGGCAAGACTCGGCTTGAACTAGGGGCGGTGCGTCTTTCCCCGGTCTGTCCCGGCAGCCGGCGGCGTGGGCCGGGGATCTCACGGCCGCCAGACGGATCAGCGTCCCCCCGTCTGATGA
>DSDB01000361.1 GCA_011057845.1 Phycisphaerales bacterium
GACCCATACCTTTCTCAGGAGGGCCAGTTGCATCTTATAGAGTTTGAAAAAGACTCTGTTTCGGCGAACGTACGCGCTGAGAGCGCCAAACGGCAACCTCGAAACAAATGCCGTGGAGAGCAGGCACGGCCATCCGCCGAGCAGGGCCCCGACATAGCGGGTGCGCACATGGATGAAACCGGCGTTGAGCATGAGCTGTTCGAGTCTTCGGGCTGTCGTGACGAAGTTGTGCGAGAAATCACAGTCGTAGAAATGGTGCCGCCAGTTCAGATAGTCCGGGGAGCAAACAACGAACCGGCCATTGGGCTTGAGCACGTCGAAAATCTGGCGGGTCAGCGTAAGGGCGTTATTCATGGAGTCCATGTGTTCCATCACGTTGACCATGACGACCACGTCAAACACACCTTTCACCGGCGGCAGGGGGGGAACGACGGCGCGAGTGACTTCGGCGCCGCTTTGGGCAAGGGCGTCGGCAAGGCGGGCGTTGGGCTCGACCGCGTGATACCGGGCCACCGTATTCAGGCAGATACGAGCGAAATCGCCGCGGCCCGGGCCGATTTCCAGGACTTCCGACTCGGAACCGGCCCCCGAGAACTCAAACAGCCGGCGGGCGAACCGGCGTGTGAGCCAGTGGCCGACACACGTCGGTTTATCGTTTCCAAAATGATTGAAGAAAGCGTTCGTTTCGGTGTCGGCGTCCTGCATCGTCTATGTCCTTTCGCCGGGGATTGGGCGTTTGCGGGCGGCGATAACACGCTCATCGGCACATTGCTCCTTGTAACGTTCGTAGATTCGGATGTCGTAAGTGCTTTTGTACAGCAGGTACTCACGCCTCAGGACGACCTCAAAGCCCTTGTCGCAGAGTACTCGCTCGATCTTATCCCACTCGATATGATCGTCGGGCCAGACATGGATATCCCCCTCACGCTTGTATCGAGGGTTGAACAGACGGCGGATGATGTGCTTGTAGCCTTTGACATCAAGAGCCAGGCGGACACAGCGCCGCAGGCCGACGCGTGGACGGGCGGCCTGGAGGAATTCGACGTATTCGGCCGGCCGGTCCCAATAAGACTCATTGACTTCGTGGTCGATGTAAAGAACGCCGCCGGGCTTCGTGACACGGCACAATTCCCGGACCATGGCGAGGTAGTCGGGCACATGATGGAGGACCGAGTACGTGGCGACAAAATCAAAAGCACCGTCGGGAACACCGGCCAGGTCGGTCCCATTGACCTTCAGGGTCCTTGATCGGCCGGTCCGGCCGAAGCGGTCGCTGATGAGGTCCAGAAAGGCCCGGGAGACGTCGGCGCTGGTCGTGTGCAGACCCAGATCAAGCAGGTGCGCCGTCACATTGCCGGAACCGCAGCCGTAATCGAGCGCCATCCGTGGATCAGAGGTTGTCCGGACAGCCTGAATCGCCTCGCGCAGACTCTCATGCAAGCGGTCTTGCTCGATCGGGTTGAATATCTCGCTGTGGCGCGCCTCGTAGGCGCCGCTGACGGCGTCGTGAGCCTGCTCATTGAAACAAACGTGTCGTTGTCTGTCGGGCATGAGTCCTGAGGGTCAATACGTGGCTGAAGGCGCCGGTGGACACAACTTCAGGTATATGCGGTTGATGGCCTCCATCTGCTTGCGTCCGTCGAATTGACGGGCGAGCTCCGCGCCGTTTCTGATCAGCCGGTTTCTGAGGTCGTGGTCGCCCGCAAGTTCCCGGACCGCCCGAAATATCCCTTCGGCCGACAGTTCGCCCAGAAGCAGACCCGTCTGGTCGTGGCGGACCAGCTCGGGCAGACCTCCGACGGCAGAGGCAATAACAGGCACGCGCATGGCCATGAGTTCAACGGCGACGATGCCGAAGGCCTCGCGGCGGCTTGGAATAACGGCCATGTCGAACCCAGCCATGACTTCGGCGGGATTCTCGTGAAGTCCCGTGAAAATAACTCTGTCCCGCAGGTCCAGTTCGGCCACAAGACGCCGCAGGCCCTGTTCCTCCCTGCCATAGCCCACCAGAATAATGCGATAACGGCGGTCCTCATCACAGAGCCTTGCGGCCGCGTGCAGCAGCAGGTCGATGCCCTTGCAGGCGTCGAAGCGGCCCGCAAAACCGATGGCAATATCGTCGGGTTTCAGACCCAGATCGCTTCGGGCCCTGCCGCGGTCATACACCGATGGGTCGAATCGCGCCAGATCGATGAAATTCCCGACAACATCAATATGTTCGAGGGGAATACCCGCCGCCCTGTGCATTTCAAGACGTGTGGCATCGGAGTTGGCAATCACCCTCGAGACCCGCCTGCGCAGCATACGCAGCATCGTGCGATAGACGCGGCCGTACCCCTCCCCGAAGATGGGGCCATGCCCATGGACAATAACAGGAACGCCGCAACGACGTCCGACAAGGAGGGTCCCGATGATGGATTTCTGCAGATGGGCGTGGACGATGTCAATACGGTGCTCGCGGCAGACAGCCGGTATGGCCGAGAAGATGCGCGGGCTGAACTTATGGTAGGGCAGGGTGATCACCGGCGCGTCAATATGGATGGGCCTTGGATTGGCGCGCAACGCCAGGACGGTGTGCACAACGCCCGCATCTGCTGCGCTCTCCACGATGTTCTTGACGACAACAGGCGCGCCGCCGTAACCGAGATGGTCAATCACATGCAGGACTCGGATCGCCATGTGTGCCGATTTACCTTTCTTGCGGCCGGCTGCGCCGACGGTGCCAGTAATTGAACACGAAGACCAGCCATAGTTCACGGGCGTTGTCGGTTCTTCTTTCCAGGTGGCCGGCCAGCAGGCCCTGGATGTAGTCATAGTCATACAGCCCATGATCGTAATACCGCCGGTCAGCCAGATACGTCCGGATGAAATCCCACCGCCGCACCCACGACGCCAGCGGCACGCTGAAACCCCGTTTTCGGCGGTGTACGATCCGCCCCGGCAGCCGCCGGGCGGCGATCCGCTTGAGCAGCCATTTGGTCGTCAGCCGCCGCAGCCGATACCGCTCCGGCAGCGACAGCACCAGCGGCACGAGCCGATGGTCCAGAAACGGAACGCGGACCTCCAGGCTGTTGAGCATCGAGGCGATATCCACCTTCTTGAGGATATCCTCCGGCAGGTAGTTGTGAATATCGTTGAGCTGGGCCCGCAGCAGCGTCCTTTCAGGCCGAACCGGCATAATCGTCGGGGCATCGATGAAACGCTCGCCCAGCAGCTTCCTGCGAAGCGGATCATCGAACGTCGCCATCCAATCAAGATGCCTTCGGCAGAGGTTGCGGTCGTAATCGCGGACAAACCGCCGCATCTTGAACCTCAGCGTCACCTTGCGATCCGTCGTCGGCAGCCGATTGATCAGCGGCCGGGCCAGACTCACCGCGGACGCGGGCACATACTGCGCCAACCGGTGGGCTTTGTACGTATCGTATCCCGCGAAGACCTCGTCCCCGGCATCCCCCGACAACGCCACCGTCACCTGCCGCCGCGCCATCTTACACAGCAGATACGTCGGCAGAATGGACGAATCGCCGAACGGCTCGTCAATCCCGCCCAAGACCTGCTCGGCTGTCTCTTCATTGATTTCAAAATACTCGCTC
>DSDB01000087.1 GCA_011057845.1 Phycisphaerales bacterium
AACGGCGGCGTTGACTGGCGGGATGGACGCAGCCGACACCGCATCCGCGCCCGCGCCATGATCAGCGCCATCGTCAACGATGAGTGGGACGCCATCATCCGCCTGGCGACCGGCCAGCGGGAGCTGTTCGTCGATAACCGCCGGGACATGATCGCCGACCCGATATCCACCAACCAGACCCTCACCCAGAGCTTCTCCAAGAAAGACTGGTGGCTGGACCTCGCCTACTTTGACTTCCACCCCGCCTCGGTCAAGGGCCTCAACGTCTATGGCGGCAAGATCAACAATCCGTTCTTCACCCCCGGAGCCACCGAGCTGATCTGGGACGGCGACCTGACGCCCGAAGGCATCGGCGTCGTCTACTCACGGCCGCTGTCCGAGAAAGACACGCTGAACCTGGCCGGCGGCGGTTTCTGGGTCCAGGAAAGCTCCGCCGGGGCCGACACCTCGCTGTGGGGCATCCAGTCCTACTGGAAGCACGCGATGGACAAGGACTACATCCTCGCCGGGGCGGGCTACTTCGACTACGCCAACATCCAGGGACTCGCCGACAGGTACGGCGTCCTGGCCGGCAACACCCCGACCCCCGGCGGCGGCGCCTGGGGCAGCGACTTCAACCTCTTCGAGATGTTCGCCGAGTACGGTACCCACATCGGCGGCCTGCCCATCAGCTTCTACGGCGACTGGGTCAACAACCTCTCGGCCGTCACCGACAAGGACACCGGCTGGCTCATCGGAACTTCCATCAACAAGTGCAAGGACCCCGGCTCCTGGGCCGCCCGCTACAACTACCGCGAACTCCAGGCCGACGCCGTCGTCGGGGCCTTCACGGACTCCGACTTCATCGGCGGCGGCACCGACGGCAAGGGGCACGAATTCGGCTTTGACTACCAGCTCCATAAGAACGTCCAGCTCGGTCTGACCTACTTCCACAACCAGCTCGACCGGGGCGCCGGCTCCAACGGCCTCGACTACCGACGCCTCCAGGCCGACATCGTCGTCAAGTTCAAATAGGCCGATGCGCGGGCCGGCGGCGTGTCCGGCGGCCCCCTGTGCCTTTTCCCGCAGGCGCTCCATCCCGGACTCGGGATTGTTGTTCCCGCCCGGCCGCCGATATGGTATAATAGTATGGTTATGGCCGAAGACGCATCGGCGTATCCATCGATTCAGCCTGCATCGGTACGAGGCGTGATTAGAAGCCACTGTAACCGCCGGTTCACTATCACGACAGCAACGCCATGGGTCGTCTGCCTGTTGTGGCTGACCGCTGCGCCTCTGGCGGCCGCCCCGTATGACGGCGAGCCATTCTCCCTGCTCCAGCCCGATCTGACCCATGTCGAGGTCCTCGTCTACGGCGACGAGTTCTACCAGCGTGTCGAGAGCCCCGACGGCTACACCCTTATCCGGGACCCCGATACCGGCTGGATATGCTATGCCGAGCGGTCGGCCGACGGCTTTGAGTTCCTCTCCACGGGCGTGGTCTACACCCCCACCCGCACCGATGACCCCGACGATCCCCAGGTACAGGTCCGCCGGCGTCTGACCAGAAGCCTTCGCCTCGAGAAGACCGCAATTCGCAGGCAGGCCGCCCGGCGCCGCCTCCTGTTGCTCGGCGACGACGCAGGGGATGAGCCCACCGCCCGCCTCTCGGCCGCCCCGGCCCCACTGATCGGCACGGTCGTCGGCCTGACCATCCCCATCCAGTTCCCGGATGTGCCCGGCACCGTCAGCCAGTCCGAGATCGACAACTTCTGCAACCAGGTCGGCTATACCGGCTACGGCAACAACGGCTCGGTCCGTGACTACTTCTACGACGTTTCCAACGGCAACCTCGAGTACATCAACATCGTCACCCAATACTACACCGCCCGATACAACAAGTCCTACTACGACGACTGCACCTCGGCCCGGACCAGCACCCTAATCAGCGAGGCCCTCAACTGGCTTGAAGGCCAACGGTTCGATTTCACCGTCCTGAGCACCGATTCGAGCAAGCAGATTCTCGCCCTCAACTTCTTCTATGCCGGCAGCCCCGACTGCGGCTGGGCCAAGGGCCTCTGGCCGCACCAGGGCTCCTACACCGGCTTCACCAGCAGCAGCGGAATCAAGTCCCGCAAGTACCAGATCACCAACATAGGCAGCAGTCTGCGGCTCGGCACCTTCTGCCACGAGAACGGCCACATGGTCTGCAGTTGGCCCGACCTCTACGACTACGGCTACGAATCCAGCGGCGTCGGCGGCTACTGCCTCATGGCCTCCTCCGGCAGCTCGAACCCCCGTCCCCCCAACCCCTATCTGCGCGACCTCAAGGGCTGGGAGACCCTCATCGAAATCAGCGCCGACCCGCCCGGCACGCTCCGCGCCCACCAAGTCAATTCCTTTATAACCTACCGTTACTCGCACCCCCTCAACACCCGCGAGTTCTTCCTGCTGGAGAGCCGCCGCAAGACCGGCCGCGACGCCGGCCTGCCCGACGAGGGCCTGCTTATATGGCACGTCGATGAAGACGGCTCCAACGACTACGAACAGATGACCCCCGAGCGGCACTACCGCGTCTCCGTCGAACAGGCCGACGGCAAGTTCGAGCTGGAAAGGGGTATCAACAGCGGCGGCAGCAACGACCTGTTCCACGCCGGCAACAACGACCGCTTCGACGATGATACCCTCCCGGACGCCCGCTGGTGGAGCGGCGTCGAGTCCGGCATGGCGATCACGAACATCAGCGCCGTCAGCGACAACATGACCTTCGTCGTCGATAACGTGCCCGTCGATCTCATGATAGTCCCCGGCGCTGTCCGCGAGATTCGCGGCCTGACCGGCGGCCCGTTCGCCCCCTCGCCCGTGTCCTACGCCCTTACGAACCTGGCCGCTACGCCAGTGACCTGGACCGCCTCCGCCTCCGCCGACTGGCTGTCCGTCCCGCCCGGCGGCACCCTTGCCGGCGGGGCCCAAACGGCCGTCAACGCCACCCTCACGGCCGTTGCCGCCACCCTGCCGCCAGGCATCTACGAAGACGCAATCCAATTCACCGACACCACCCACGAAGCCACACGCCGTCGGCCCATCCGCCTTGTTGTCCAGCCCGCCGAACTCGTCGCTCAGTGGGCCTTCGACGAGACCTCCGGCACGACCGCCGCCGATGCCACGGGCCACGGCCACTCCGCCACCCTCCAGGGCGCCACCTTCGCCTCGAACTCCACGACGGGCAAGTTCGGCCGCGCCCTCGACTTCGACGGCCTCGACGACACCGTCTCCGTCCCCGGCTTTACCCTGCCCAAGCCCTATTTCACCATCTCCCTCTGGATCAATCCCGATACCAGCCTCAACAGCGCCTCCAGCCGCTTCGACCTGCTCTACTGGGACAACGGCAACCACCCGCACATCACCTTCAACCGCGCCCGCAAGGGTGAAATCGGCCTCTACGTCGAATACGAGACCGTCGAATACGAGGACATTCACACGGCCACCCAATCCTGGCCCGCCGCCACATGGAAGCTCGTCACCTTCACCTTCGACGGAACCAACTACCGCGTCTATGTCGATGGCGCCCTGGAGCGGACCTACAACCATCCCGGCATCCATATCGACACC
>DSDB01000094.1 GCA_011057845.1 Phycisphaerales bacterium
GAACACGGCATGCCGGTGATCTGCGACAATACGGTGATGACGCCGATCCTGCTGCGGCCTATCGAACATGGGATCGATATCGTGGTGCACAGTTGCACAAAGTTTATCGGCGGCCACGGCAATAGTATCGGCGGGGCCATCGTCGATTCAGGCCGGTTCGACTGGGCCAACGGGCGCTATCCGGAACTGACCGAACCGGACCCCAGCTACCATGGTCTGAGATACGTCGAGAGCTTCGGCAACCTGGCCTATATCATCAAGGCCCGCACGCAGTTGCTGCGGGATATGGGAAGCTGCATGTCGCCGTTCAATGCCTTTTTGTTCCTGCAGGGGCTTGAGACCGTGCATTTAAGGATGGCCCGCCACAGCGAGAACGCGCTGAAACTGGCCCGGTGGCTCGAGAAGCGGCCGGAGGTGGCGTGGGTGAACTACCCGGGCCTGCCCTCGCACCCCGACCACGCTCTGGCGAAGAAGTTCCTGCCAAACGGCCAGGGCGCGATCGTCGGCTTTGGCATCAAGGGCGGCCGTGACGCGGGCGTCAAGTTCATCGACAGCGTTCGGCTGGCGAGTCACCTGGCGAATATCGGCGACAGCAAGACCCTGGTGATTCACCCGGCCAGCACAACGCACCAGCAACTGAGTCCCGCCGAGCAACTGGCGGCCGGCGTTACGCCGGATTACGTGCGCATCTCGGTTGGAACCGAGTACATTGACGACATCACGGCCGATGTCGAACAGGCCCTTGTGGCAAGTCAGAGATAGAGCTATGTGGGATTACACGGACAAGGTCAGAGACCACTTCTTCAACCCGCACAACGTCGGCGAGATCGAGGATGCCGACGGCGTCGGCGAGGTCGGTTCGCTGGCCTGCGGCGACGCCCTGAAGCTGACATTCAAGCTGGACAAGAACGGCCGAATCGCGGACGCCAGGTTCAAGACCTTCGGCTGCGCCAGCGCCATCGCCAGTAGCTCGGTCCTGACCGACCTGATTCGCGGCAAGACGCTGGAAGAGGCCCTGAAGGTGACCAACAAAGACATCGCCGAAGAACTCGGCGGGCTGCCGGAGCAGAAGATGCACTGCTCGGTGATGGGCCGCGAGGCCCTGGAGGCGGCGATTGAGAACTACCGCAGCGGCGGGACCCGCAAGCACGAACTGGAAGGCCACGTGGTGTGTACCTGTTTCGGCGTCACAGACAAAGAGATTGAACGGGTCGTCGAGGAGAACGACCTGACAACGGTCGAGGAGGTGACCAACTACTGCAAGGCCGGCGGCGGGTGCGGCGGGTGCCACGGGGAAATCGAAAGAATCATCCAGAGGGTGCAGGGCGCCAGGATGGCCCGTCCGCACGGCGCGCCCGCGAAACGTCCGGCCAAACTGACCAACATCCAGAAGATCCGGCTGGTCGAACAGACCATCGATGAACAGGTGCGCCCGGCGCTTCGCGCCCACGGCGGAAACATCGAACTGGTGGACGTCATCGGCGACAAGGTCATCGTCGCCTTCCGCGGAATGTGCGCGCAGTGCCGTCTGACGGAGTTCACGATGAAGGACGTCGTCGAAGCGAAGCTTCGGGAGTTCGTCAGCGAAGAACTCTACGTGGAAGAAGACGCCGATTCGGCCGGCGAACCGCATGCACATCGGGAATAAGTCATGAAGACCATCTACCTTGACAACAACGCCACCACACAGGTCGCCGACGAAGTCTTCGAGGTGATGAAGCCGTTTCTATGTGAACTGTACGGCAATCCTTCGAGCATGCATACCTTCGGCGGCCAGGTTGCTCACAGCATCCGCACGGCCCGCGAACAGGTCGCCTCGCTGCTGGGATGCGATCCTTCGGAAATCGTCTTCACAAGCTGCGGGACAGAGAGCGACAACGCCGCCATCAAGGGCGCCCTCGCCGCCGTACCGCACAAACGCAAGGTCATCACCAGCCGCGTGGAGCACCCGGCCGTCCTGAGCGTCTGCCGCGACCTGGAGCATCACGGCTATCTCGTGTTGGAAATCGGCGTCGATAAGGACGGGCGGCTCCACATGGATGAGCTTCGCAGAGAAGCCGATGACAACACCGCCCTGATCACGATCATGTACGCCAACAACGAGACCGGCGTCGTCTTTCCGGTTGAGGAGATCGCCGACCTGGCGGCCGAACGCGATATTGTCTTTCACACCGACGCCGTCCAGGCCGTCGGCAAGATCCCGCTGAATCTGGCCCGGACCCGCATCGACATGCTCAGCCTCTCCGGGCACAAGCTCCATGCCCCCAAGGGCGTCGGCGCGATGTTCGTCCGCAAGGGTACGCGGGTGTCGCCGTTTATGCTGGGCGGCCATCAGGAGGGCGGGCGGCGCGCCGGCACTGAGAACGTCGCCGGGATTGTCGCCATTGGCAAGGCCTGCGAACTGGCGGCCACCAACATCGCCGACGAGAATGAACGGGTCCGCCGGTTGCGGGATCGGCTGGAGGACGCCATCCTGGCGACCTGTCCCGACTGCCGCGTCAACGGCGACCGCGTCAATCGCCTGCCCAACACGACCAACATCAGCTTCGAGTATATCGAGGGCGAGGCCATCCTGCTGATGCTGGACCGCTACGGCATCTGCGCCAGCAGCGGCTCGGCGTGCACCAGTGGTTCGCTGGAGCCCAGCCACGTCCTGCGGGCCATGGGCGTGCCCTTCACCGCCGCCCACGGCTCCATCCGATTCAGCCTCAGCCGCTACAACACGCAGGATGAAATGGACTTCGTGGCCGAGAAGCTGCCGCCTGTAATCCATCATCTGCGAGAGCTGTCGCCGTTCGTAACGAAGTAGTACGACAGAAAACTCCAAACTCCGCACACGCTGTGTCCGTGGATCGGCTTTGGGTTTTGCGTTGTGCCTTTGGGTCTTCGCTCTTCAGTTCGCCGTTTTGTATCAGGCGGCGTTTTTTTCTGCGGGGACTCCCTTGTTTGTCGCGCGCGGGCGACTGTAGAATGGCCGTCGTTGTGCAGGCACGATGAGAATGCACCCTTTTTAGGAGCACACGCCATGTATAAGACCTATTCAGTCACACGCCGACAGTTGCTCAAGGGCGCGGCCGCGGTGGCCGCCTTCACGATTGTGCCCAGGCGGGTCCTTGGCGGGGCCGGCAACACGCCGCCGAGTGAGACCTTCGGAGCGGCCCTGATCGGCTGCGGCGGCCGTGGCAACGGCACGTTTGAAGGACTTGGCAAAGGCGTCGAAAAACGGGCCATCTGCGACGTGCGGTTCGTCGGCAAGGTGGACAACAAGATGGTCTACACCGATTTTCGCCGCGTCCTGGAGCGCAAGGACATCGACCTGGTGGCCATCGCCACGCCACCGCACTGGCATGCGCTGATTTCCATCGCCGCCATGGAGGCGGGCAAGGACGTCCTCTGCGAGAAGCCCATGACCCGGTTCATCGCCGAGGGCCGGGCCGTGGTCGAGGCCGCCAAGCGCTACAAGCGGATATTCCAAATCGGTACGTACGGCCGATTCGGAAGCAGCAAGAACCCCGGCAACATCCTGACGCATAAGATTATGCGGAGCGGCCTGCTCAAGGACTGTAAGGGCGTGCACATCAAGCGC
>DSDB01000157.1 GCA_011057845.1 Phycisphaerales bacterium
CAGGTACTTCTTCAGGTTGACGCGCACATCCAGGCTGCGGACCCCCGATGCGAACGATACGAAGACGTCCTGGAGGACGTCCTCAGCTGCGTGAACATCGCGCAGCATCGACGTTGCGACGGTCAGCAGCATATCCTTGTACTGCATGTAGATCTGCCGCAGAGCCTCCTTATCACCGGTCTTCAATCGGGCAATGAGACGTTCGTCACTCATGTCAGCGGGCCGCCAAGACAATCCAGCGCCGCCCGCCATCCTATAGGACGCAACGGGCGGTGCGGCTGGTATATGCGAAAAATCGCCAATTTGACAATTTCCACACGGGCAAGGTCCGCCCCAATACACATCAGGACGGCTACCGTGGGTCACAATCCTATATCGGCCCGACAGGCCCCTCAAGTCCAAAGCGGCGTTCCCGATACCCGGACGGTCCGGCCACATGGCAACGGTTAGCCGTCCACGGAGGCATCGGGCCGGATATTATCGCGACAAGTCCTTGATTCTGCTTGACTTATGGGGGCTCTCCTGGTATACTAATGGTTTGGCTGGGGTGGTTACGAAGCGTTTTTCACAGGAGTGTGATGACATCATGGGTCCAGGTCGGATGCGTCTGACAGCCATCCTGGTATTCTGCCTGGTCGCCTGCGCATCGGCCGGGGGGCAGTCTTCCTCCGTCCGGTCCCGAATTGACCGACTGCGGGCGGCAGGCAGGGAGAGGGTCATCATCCTCTACGAGGGCGATTGTGCACCCGATGTGTCCGCCCAATCCGATGTCCGGCTCATCCGCAAGCTGCGTGCGATGGGCGGCGAGGTCTGCGAGGTTCCCCGTAACCGGATCGAGCAGATCCGGCGGCGGCCGGGCGTCCGTGATGTGGTTATCGACGAACCGGTGGAACTGCTGCCGCCGGGCCGTCCGGCCGCGGCCACCCTCTTCGATGGCGGGAGCCCTCTTTCATACACCGGGGCCATACCCCTGCGCTGGAACCATCTGCAGAAAGGCATCAACGCCAAGGCCGCCTGGGATCGCTATGGACTGGATGGAACCGGCCTGAAGATTGCGTTCATCGACAGCGGCGTCAACTACACCCTCGCCGACATCGACTTCAATTACCTCGGAGGCATCGATTATGTTGGCGACGACAACGATCCCTTCACGAACAACGCCCTTGAGTATCACGGAACCATGATTGTCTCGGCCGCTGTCGGCGAAGGCCAGTCCCGTGTGACCGGTATCGCCCCCAACGCAGGCTACTACGTGGCTCGGGTTACGGATGAGAACTTCGTCGCTCTTGTCAGCGATATTGTCGCGGCCGTGGATTGGGCGATGGACCCTGACGGCGACCCACAGACCGACGATGGGGCCGACATCATCAACATGAGCCTTGGCACCTACGGCGGCGGGGCCAACTGGACCCAGCTCAGGAAACAGTGGGAGGCCCTCTGCCAGCAGGCATACGACCGCGGCATTGTCGTGCTGGCGGCCTCCGGCAACGACGGGCGGAGCTACTCGACCTACCCGGCGGCCTTTGCCAGCGTTATCTCCGTCGGGGCGCACGACGAGAACCAGCGGGTGTGGAACAACACCGTCAACGCCTCCAACGGTGGTGTCGACGTGGTTTCGCCCGGGGCCGGGATCATCGGCGTTCAGGCCAACGGCGTCCCGGCCATAGGCGACGGCACTTCATTCGCCGCTCCACATGCCTCGGCCCTGGTGGCGATGCAGAAGCAATATGCCCGCGCCAACGGCCTTGGCGTCAACACGGCCTATCTCTGGGAGACCCTGACTCACTCGTCGGTGAGCCTGGGCTACGACCCGCTGTGGCAAGGCAGCGGCAAGACATACGCGGCCTCCACGGGGCCGGCCGACGCCAACGACGGCGCCATCGACCTGATGGCCGCCGGCTGGCCCATCACATGTGACAGCCGCTTCAACAACACCGCCTTCATCCATCAGGGCCTGTCTGTCTACCGCCCCGGCGACACATTGGCGAAGGACCTCATACTGACGAACATCACCGACCTGATGGGCAACCGTCTGGAGACCGCCCAGAATCTCCTCGTCAGCGCCGTCCTGTTCAATTATCCCGATGGCAATGACCTTCCCGGCGCTTCATTCACGTGGCCGGCTGTCGCCACACTGACGCCCGGTTATGCCAATTCGGCCACTCTGAGCCTGTCGTGGACCATCCCCGGGGATGCATCGGCGACGACGGCCGCGACGAGAGTTCACATGCAATTTAAGTTCCTCGGCGGGACGCGGACGCTGGATATATCCTGTACGGCTGCTGAGTCACGGTGGCGTATCGCCCTGCGGGGCGACCTGAATGTCGACGGCCGCGTGGACTTTCGAGATCTTGCCGTCGTCGTGTCGCACTGGGGCCGAAACGACTGTGCATCGGCCAACCACTGCGACGGCGCCGACATCGACACGAACGGCTCGGTCAACGCCGCCGACCTGCAAGCCCTGGCCGCCTACTGGCTTGCCGGGGTCGATTAAGCCCCACCGGCTACCGGCTCTGTCATTCGAGCATCTTCCGGGCACTGCGCCCGGAACTTGACAAGCCTGACACCCCGCGATAGCCTCACAAGCCTGTTGTTCCAGCCAATGGTTTGTACGGCGACTGTCCGCGGACGTCCGTTGGCGACGTGCGGGCGGCCTGGAGAAGTCTTCATGGCGACGATGCTTGTCGGTCCGAAAGAGGTTCTGGTCATCGTCATCATCACGGCGGTGATCGTGTATCTGTACGCCCGCAAGAGGCGCTGAGACGGTATCCGGGCGGCAGCGTGTCGCCGTGCGATATGGGAGAGAATCTCCGGGCGGCTGGTCAGTCCTCCCAGGTGTCCTGTCGACGCCGAGAGGTGCGTTCCTTCTTGAGCGTGCCCCGCTTCTTCTTGTCCGCCAGACGCTTCTCGACCGCTCCGCGGGGAGCCCTTGTCGGACGGCGGACGGGCGCCACGTGCAATGCCTCGGCCAGCAACTGCCGGAACCGCTCGATGGCGGCGTTGCGATTGGCCTGCTGCGTTCGATGCCTCTGGCTGACGACGTGCAGATAGCCCCGGCTGTCGATGCGGGTCCGCAATCGCTGTAGAATCCGCTGTTTCCGCGGGGGCGAGAGCGAACCGCTGGAATCGACGTGGAATTGTAGCGTAATCCGCGTGTTGACCTTGTTGACGTTCTGTCCGCCCGGTCCACTGCTGCGCGAAGCGGTAAAGATCAGTTCGCTCTCATCAATCCACGTGTTGGCATTGATCCAGATCATGGCAAAACACGAGCCGAAGGGCCCAGCCTTGGAATTCTCCGCCAGCCCACGGTTGAGCGACAACGGGTTCAGAACTGGCTGAGGAAGCGCAGGTCGTTCTCGAACAGCAGCCGGATATCGGTAATGTTGTATTTGCGCATGGCCAGCCGCTCGATGCCGAAGCCGAAGGCCCAACCGGTATACTTTTCGCTGTCGATGCCGACGGCGTCGAACACGTTGGGATCGACCATACCGCAGCCGCCCATTTCCACCCAGGTCTCATTGCCGGCCTTGTCCAGCAGGAGCAGGTCGACCTCGGCGCTGGGTTCGGTAAAGGGGAAAAA
>DSDB01000497.1 GCA_011057845.1 Phycisphaerales bacterium
CAGCCGGGGATGATGGGCAGCTTGCCGGCGAAGTCCTCGTAGGTCTCATCGCTGAAGTTCACGGCCGATACCAGGAACCCGGCCCCCGCCTCGGCCACGCGCTCGACGCTGGGCAGCGGGTCGTCGGCGTGGTGGCGGTCGTAAGTCTCCAGCATCCCGGGAAAATCGATCAGGCTCGCGGCCCCGATGAGCATCCGGGGAACCTCTTTGCGCAGCCGGGCGATCTTCTCCAGCGGCCGGCGGACCCGGCAGGTCACCTCCATATTGCCCACGCCGGCCTCCAGCAGGGCCCCGGCCGTCCGCACCACATCAAGCCGGTCCTCGTTGAAGACCAGGATGAACCCATCCCGCAGCAGCGTCGCAATCGCGTCCTTGAGCTTCATAGTCGTCTCCGTACACGTCCATTGTCCGTCGTCGTTGGTCCCTCGTTCATACAGCCTCCGTCAGAGCCTGTGCAAATGGAATCCGCCGTCGACGTCCAGGACCATGCCCGTCGAGAAATCGAACCGGCCGTCGGCGATGGCGCCGACTGCCCTGGCGACATCCTCCGGCCGGCCCCAGCGGCGGACCGGCGTGAGCCCGTCGGCGATCAGTTTGTCGTACTTGCCCTTGACGGCCGACGTCATATCCGTCTCGATGATGCCGGGGCAGACCTCATAGACGCCGATGCCGTACTCGCCCAGCCGGTCGGCGTACAGTCTCGTCATCATCCGCACGCCCGCCTTGCTCACGCAGTACTCGCCGCGGGAGGGCGAACTTGTATAGGCCGAGATCGAGCCGATATTGACGATGCGGCAGGCCCGCCGCGGGTGCTGCTGCTTCTGCTCGATCATCCAGTTGGCCACAAGCTGCGTCAGGAAGTATGGCCCTTTGAGATTCGTTTCCATCACCCGGTCGTAGCCGGCCTCGGTGCTCTCAAGGATATCCATCCGCTGCAACGGGGCCACGCCGGCGTTGTTGACGAGCATATCGCACCGCCCGAACGCCTGTCGCGTCGCCTCCACGAGCCGGGCCCGGTCCGCCGCCACGGCGATATCGCCCTGCACGAACAGACACCGCACCCCCAGGGCCTCGACCTGCCCCTTGACGGCCGGGGCCTCATCCTGAACCCGGTTGACCACGATGTCATACCCCAGGGCCGCCAGCTCCAGCGCAATCGCCCGCCCAATCCCCCGACTGGCCCCCGTAACCATCCCAACCGCCCGTTCGACCATCAATTACCCCACCAATCAAGAAATAGTGAATTCACGCAGCATTCACATCACAGGCAGTAAGATGGCGTCTGTCGAACCTCTTGTCAAGGATGCACGCCCCTGATCCCTTCTCTGCGCCGCCTCATATCTGAAATCGCAAATCTCAAATCCGCCGCCTTATGGTCGAAAGCCACAGAGCACACAGAGAGCGCCGAGATAATTAGTAGTGAGATATTCTTACCATAATAAACCCTCTGTGTCCTCTGTGCCCTCTGTGGCTAAACACCTCCCGCCAGATACTCACCTATGTATGTTGCCGCCTTCATTCCATCGGCCACGGCCGCCACGACGGTCGAGGCCCCGCGGACGAGGTCGCCGCCGGCGAAGACGCCTCGGCGGCTGGTCATCAGGCGGTCGTCGACGGCGATCTTGCCGCCGCTGAGGCGCACGCCCGGCAGGGTCGTCTCGAAGGCGGCCGGGATCTGCTGCCCTATGGCCTCGACCACCACGTCCATCGCCAGCTCGTAGGCACTGGATTCGACCGCCTGCGGCCGCCGCCTTCCGCCCGCATCCGGCGCCCCCAATCGCGTCGGGCAGACCTTGACCGCCGCCAGCTTGCCGTCGCGCCCGACGTACCCGAGCGGCTGCGTCAGAATCAGGAAATGCACCCCTTCGGCGATGGCCTCATCCCGCTGGCCGCCCCAGGCGGGCATCTCCTGGAACGACCGCCGATAAACCACGTACACATCCCGCGCCCCCAGCCGCATCGCCGTCACGGCCGCATCCATCGCCGTATTGCCGCCCCCAATCACGGCCACCTGCCGCCCGCGAAGATCCACTTGCCCGCCCTTGGCCGCCGCCAGAAACTCCAGCGCCCCGTACAACCCATCGAGCTTCTCGCTCGCAAGGCCCAGCGACTGCGGCAGACCCATGCCGATAAACGCCGCGTCAAACCCCTCGCCCAGAATCGTATCGAGATTGTAGCCCGCGTCGAGCTGCGTCCC
Organism: Phycisphaerales bacterium; assembly: GCA_011057845.1. GTDB lineage: Bacteria > Planctomycetota > Phycisphaerae > Sedimentisphaerales > Anaerobacaceae > UBA2266. The sequence goes on from DSDB01000497.1 coordinate 2,198, forward strand.
CAGCCGCCGCGTGAGTCGCCCCTGCGGCACGTCCGCGAAGACCGCCTCCAATTCGTTGTGCAGCGAGTCAGATTGGCGATACGCCGGGATGACCGAATCGACCATGCCCCCGGCCTGGCGGTGCTTGTCGAAGATCGTCACGCAGTGCCCGGCCTCCAGGAGCCGCGCCGCGCACGCGAGCCCCGCGGGCCCCGCGCCGATGACGGCCACAGTCCGCCCGGTACTCTCTTTCGGCAGGCGGAGTTTCGACCAGCCGTTCTTGTTCGCCTGCACCGCCAGATAGCGCTGGATGTCGGCGATCGGCAGCGCGCCGGCCCCGATGAACCCCTCCAGGCACGAACCCTGGCATTGTTGCTCGACCGGGCACAGCCAGGCGCAGACCTCCGGGAAGATGTTCGCCTCGCGCAACACCTCGTAGGCCCCCCGCTCATCGCCGTCGAGGAACCGGTGGATGAAATCGGGAATGCGAATCCCGGCCGGGCAGCCCAGTTGACAGGTCGGCTCCTGGCAGCCGCGGCAGGCCTGCGCCAGGAGCCGCAGGTGCTCCGGGTCGCTCATGCGGCCCAGCTCGAAGATCGGGCCGTAGACCTTGTTGTCGCGGACCACGCAGCCGGTCCGCCCGCCGTCGCGCATAATCTGCGTGCATGCGCTGCACGCCACGCACACCTTCTGCGGCGACATCGCCCCTTTCATCAGGATATCCTTCGCGAAATCCGGGTACGCAAACGCCATCCGTCCCCCGCCGATGAGCGTCGCCAGGCCATTGGCCTTGCTCGCGGCCGCGACGTTGGGCATCAGGGCCCGCAGCCAGCTATAGCCGGTCCCCACGATGGCCACCCGCGGAAACTCCCGCTGAATCTCGCCGGCCAGACGGATCATCCGCGCCACGCCGACGATGGGGTGCTCCGGCTCCTGGTAGCCGCCGGCGATGGGCTCATTGAACGGGCGGCCGATGTGCGGATTGTAATACGGATTGGCAATGGTGATGTTGATCATCCGCACGCCCCGCTCGACCATCGCCGCGATCAGGCGCTTGGGCTCGGTCAGGTCGGGCTTGCGATAGTCGTCCTTGTCCACGCCCCAGCCGTAGGGGTACGGGATCGCGTCGTAAACACCCAGGCGGCTGACAATCGCCTTGTCCGGCCCGAGTTCCTCGCGGATCCGGTCGATCACGCCCAGCAGGAATCGCGTGCGATTCTCGAACGAGCCGCCATACCTGCCCGGCCGTGTGTGGCAGGCCAATAACTCGTTGATGAGGTACCCGTGGCAGCTCTTGATATCCACGGCGTCGAAGCCCGCCTCGAACGCCAGCCGGGCCGCCTCGATGTATGCCCCCTGCAGGGCGTCGAGATCGTCGTCGGTCAGCAGCCGCCAGTCAG
>DSDB01000403.1 GCA_011057845.1 Phycisphaerales bacterium
GACACGAAATCGATCCGCTCGCCCTCCGGTAGCGCCTTCTCCCCGGCAATCATATCTTTGTACGTGTTGTACACCCGCTTGGGATCCAGATTGAGCTGCCTGCCCATCTGCTGCGACTTCTTCGGATCGATGTCAAAGGCGCCCGCCACCAGTTCGATGCCGCCGTCCATCCTCGCCGCCTTACGATGCACCTCGCCGATGAACGCCCCCGGCCCGCCCCCGATCATCCCCATCTTCAGATTGCGATCCAGTTTCATGCCTGCTCCTTTTTCTCGTCGTTCGTATTACGTATTGCGTTGGTTGAGGCCGCCCGCGGCGGCGATATTCGTATTGCGTCATCCGTGCCAACCGGTTTACCCATCCCTTCGCGCAGCGAAGGGATGCCACCCGTCGTGGCATGAGCACCTTGCCCATGCTCGAAGCTGACACTGGCTTCAGCCGCCGATTATAAGCCCGCCCATGCCCGGCTCAAGCAAAAAACCGCCTTTTTCCACCCCCGCCAAACACAACTGCGCCTCAACAACCGCCATGGCGGCCTTGGCCAAAGGTAAGGGCCGGTCTCTCCTCCGACGGAATCCGTTGACATACCCTGGCTCGACTGCTATCGTGCCCTCCATCGAACCCAAACGCCGTAATCACGTGCGAGGAACGATGAAGACAGATGTTCGACCGACATCCGCCGCCTTGTACTTCATACCCGTCGAGACGCGGGTGCCCCTCAAGTTCGGCCCCGAGACCCTCACGTCCGTCACCTGCGCCCGCGTCCGCATGACCGTCCGCGACAACGCCGGGCACTCCGCCGATGGCTGGGGCGAGACCCCCCTGAGCGTCCAATGGGCATGGCCCAGCGCTCTGGCTTACGCCCCGCGCCATGAGGCCATGAAACACTTCTGCGTGATCCTCGCCGAAAACTGGAGCCGCTTCGACCCGCCCGGCCATCCCATCGAAGTCGGCCACCGATTCACCAAGTCGCACCTGCCCGCTCTGCTCAAGCGTCTAAACGCCGAGATAGCCCACCTCGGCGAACCCATGCCTTACCTGGCCGCTTTGGTCTGCTGCTCAGCCTTCGACATCGCCCTGCACGACGCCTACGGCAACCTCCACGGCCGCGACATCTACAGCACGTACAACAGCCAGTTCATGAACGCCGATCTCGCCGCTTACCTGGCTCCCGCCGAGGGTGTCGACATATCATTCACCGGCAGATACCCCCGCGATTTCCTCATCGACCCGCCCGCCGTTACCCTGCCCGCCTGGCATCTCGTCGGCGGCAAGGACCTGCTCGACGGTGAGGAACCAACCGGCGACGAGCCTGACGACGGCTACCCCGTCGTGCTCGGCGACTGGATCCAACGAGACGGCCTGACCTGTCTGAAGGTCAAGCTCCGCGGCAACGACGCCGACTGGGATATGCAGCGCCTCATCCGCGTGGGCAATATCGCCATCGAGAACGACGTCCTCTGGCTCACCGCTGATTTCAACTGCACCGTTACCGACCCCGCCTATGTCAATGACATCCTCGACGGCCTCCTGATCGACCACCCCCACATCTATCAGATGATCCTCTACGTCGAGCAGCCCTTCCCATACGACCTCGAGGCCAACCGCATCGACGTCCGTAGCCTCTCGGCCCGCAAGCCCCTGTTCATGGACGAATCCGCCCACGACTGGAAACTCATCCGCCTCGGCCGCCAACTCGGCTGGACCGGCGTCGCGCTGAAGACCTGCAAGACCCAGACCGGCGCCATCCTGAGCCTCTGCTGGGCTAAAGCCCACGGCATGACGCTCATGGTCCAGGACCTGACCAACCCCATGCTCGCCCAGATACCGCACGTGCGCCTGGCCGCCGGCGCCGGGACCATCATGGGCGTCGAAACCAACGCCATGCAGTTCTACCCCGCCGCCTCGGTCCCCGAAGAGAAGGTCCACCCCGGCCTCTACCGCCGCCACCGCGGCCGTGTGAACCTCAGCACAATCAAAGGCCCCGGCTTCGGCTACCGCCTCGACGAAATCAAACGACAACTGCCAGACCCCGCCGCCGCTTTCGAAACCTGACGAACACGATTTACCGCAGAGACCGCTGAGCACGCAGAGAAAGACACGCTGGATGATGTCAACCCTTTTGGATTTACCGCTTTAGGGCACCCGCATGAACGGATATAATACAGCGGCCATCGGGGAGGATAGGGCAACGCTGGGAAGCGACCCGAACGCCCTGATGGTGGCGTACAGCATGGGCGGCGTCCCTCGGGTGCCGCCTTCTTTCAGGCCCATGCTGGTGCTGTAAAGTGATAGATCCATGATTCAGACTTCAAGTGAATGAGAGGTATGACGGAATGGCACACATCAGCGCATTTGCAGACGAAGTCGTTGAAGACTTCCCCGGACAGATCGAGTTCCTCGCATCCCAGAAGGTCCGCTACATTGAGCCGCGTTTCCTGGGCGGCAGAAACATCATGGATTTGCGCCCCGCCGAACTCAAGGACGCCCGCAAGCTCATGCGGGACCACGGCATCAAGCCCAGTGCCATCGGCTCGCCCATCGGCAAGGTCAGGATAGATGAGCCCTTCGGCCCACACCTCGACAGGTTCAAACACGCCGTGGAACTAGCCGACTTCTTTGATGCCCCTTTCATCCGTATGTTCAGCTACTACCCCCCCGAGGGCAAGGACATCGCGGACTTTCGCGGTGAGGTCATGGACCGCATGGCCGCCAAGGTAGAGATCGTCGAAGACACCGGTATCGTTATGGTGCATGAGAACGAGGCGCACATCTACGGCCACTCCGCCGCCAACTGCGTTGACCTCGTCAACACTATTGACTCAGCCTGTCTGCGGCTCGTCTACGACCCGGCCAACTTCGTCTGGGGCGAGAAGATCACCAACCCCATCGAGGTCTGCTGGCCGCTCATGAAGCCCTATGTCGTCCACATCCACATCAAAGACTGGAAGCTCGGCGCCGATATCGGCAGCATCCCGGGCGAGGGCGATGGCCAGATCAGGGAGTTGCTGGCGGAACTGGCCGCCATGAGCTACAAGGGCTGTATGACGATGGAGCCGCACCTCAAGGTCGGCGGCCAGTTTGGTGGCTCCACCGGCCCGGATCTGTTCGCCCGGGCCATCGACGCCGTTCGCCGTCTCGCCGACGAAGTGGGCCTCGAATGCAACTGATTCACCGCGCAGAACGCGGAGACCTCAGAGACCGACGGACGATAGACGAATGACGAAATACCGAATACGAACGAGATGGGTGGCAGCCTTTCGCGCAGCGAAGGGCTGGCTCGATCCGGCCCTTGCCTTCAGCAAAGGCCGCCACCCCGGCGCATTACGCAATACGCAATACGGAGTCTGACATGACGACACATCGATTTGCCATCGTCGGGGCCGGCCTCATCGCCGACTTCCACGCCCGCGCCATCCGCGACATCCCCAACACCGCCCTTGTCGCTGTTTGCGATAACGTACCGGAAAAGGCACGGGCCCTTGCCGAGAAATACGGCGCCAAGCCATTCACCAGCTACGAACAGATGGTCAAGTCCGACGACGTCGACATCGTGACCATCGCCAC
>DSDB01000209.1 GCA_011057845.1 Phycisphaerales bacterium
ATTCTCGTGACACTGCGCGAGGCGGCCGACTCAGTCGACAAACTGTTCGACAAAGTACCTGGCGGTCAGACGCTCGCCGGTGGCGCGGCGAATCATCTCATTCCAATGGTAAAGTGCGCCGACGCGGAAGACCGCCGACTTCAGATAGGCCCCGACCTGGGGCTGATTGACATAGCTCAGGCCCGCATCCGATTCGAGCATGAGGACATTCTTGACGATATGGTGGTGAAGCTGCGAAGCGAACAGCTCGCCCAGCATGTAGTTGTGGTAATAGCACGGGGCCACGGCGAAATGAATCTTGGCGGCCCAGTCCGGGGCGTCGCGGTCCGGCGGCGTTCGGATGAGCTGGTACTTGGCGGCCATCTCCCACCAGAGGGCGTTGAGGTCCTGATCCGGATCAGCGTAGAGGGCCTTCTCGAAGTTGTACATGACCATGGCCCAGCGGGCGAAAATGAGTTGCTTGAGGCGTGCATACCGCCCGGCGACCTTCTCAATCTCCATCCGCTGCTCATCCGACAGATTGAGCGTCTTCTGCATCCAATAGGCGTTGCGGCTGAGACGGCCGAAGAACATGGCGATGCCTTCGGTGGTGAACGCATGGGCCGGGCGCCGCAGCAGGTACGGAACCTCCGGGTCGCGGTAGAAGTCATAGACGCCGTGGCCGAGTTCATGCAGGACCGTTTCCATCCAGGTCTCGTTGGGCTTGATGTTGCACAAGATGCGAACATCGCCCTCCCGGTCGATATCGGTACTGAAGGCGTGGGGATTCTTGCCCTCGCGGTCGTAGAGGTCGCTGTCGTCGAGGATGGATTCCACCGGCAGCCCGATACTCGCATAGAATTTCGCGGCCAGGTGCTTGATGTCGGCATCCGCGTAGTACTTGTCCAGGTCGAGTTCGTAGACCAGCGGCGTCTCCTGGAAGAATGGATCGTGATAGTGCCAAGGCATCAGGTCGGCCGCGTCCGCGCCGTACAAGCCGGCGAGGATAGCGTCCAGTTCGGCCTTGGCGGCGGTGAAAGGTTCGTTCGTCAGCCGTTCCAGCTCGGCAAAGATGGCGTCGACCTGCGCCACATCCTGCTCAGAGACCGTCAGCGCCAAGGTGTGGTAGTTGTCGAAACCGAGAGATCGGGCCGCCTGGTTGCGGAGGCGCACCAGGGCCAGGATGTCCTGCGCGACGACGGTGCCGACCTGCTTGCTTGTGAGCCAGGCTTTTTCCCGGATGGCCGAGTTGGGGTCCGTCTTGAGAATCTCCTTGATCTCGTTGTCCGTCACGGTGCGCCCGTCGATCCGGCCGCGATGCGTGCTGAAGTTCTGTTCGATCTTCGTGCCCAGATCCACCATCTGCTTGAGCAGGCCGGCGTCGATCTGGTTCTCAAGGTAGGCGTAATACAATACCTCGACCTGGCGGGCCCGCAGAGGGTCCTGCACCGTGCCCGACTCCCGCAGACCCTTCAGATAGGCGAAGTCATTGGCATCGGTGTAGACCCGGCGAATCTGCAGGGTCAGGGCGTTGACGGCCTCGTAGGCCTCGCTCTTGCCGGTCGTGGCGGCCTCCCACCAGGCCAGCGCCGCCTCTTTCTCCAGAGGTTGGATCGTTCGGACATGTGTCGTGAGGAAATCGACCAAGGGTTCCTCCTTTGAAGCGGCGTTTTCGCGGTCGCAGCCGCGGACAGACAGGGCCGCCGTCAGTATAGCGGCGGCAAGCCAACATCGGGCACTGCGCCAATCGGATACGGATGCACGGGCTTTCATGGTGATGCACTCCTTCACTATGGGTCAGGACAGCCGGCGCAACGGCACATTCCGCGACCGCGCCGCGGTGCATCCTATCATGGGTATCGACGCCCGTCCAGTCTCACTTGGAGTCCGAACGGTCCGGGTAGGCGGGCTTGGCGGGCACCGTCGGCGGGTTCTTCTTGAGGATGCCGAGGACCACTTCGATCGCCTTGTCCAGTTGGGGGTCGGCCCCCTGGGCCAGCTCGTGCGGCATCGGCTCGACCTCGTAGTCGGGGTCCACTCCGTAGCCTTCGATCTCCCAGTTGCCCGCGGTGTTCCAGAACCCGAATGCCGGGGCCGAGATGTACCCGCCGTCGATGAGCTTGGGATTGCCGCTGATGCCGATGAGTCCACCCCAGGTTCGTGTGCCGACCAGGGGTCCAATGCCGGCCTTGCGGAAATAGTAGGGCAGGGCATCCCCCCCCGAACCGGACCAGCCGTTGATGAGCATGACCTTGGGGCCGATATGTGAGAGATTGGGCGTCCGCCAGTCACGGTGGTCGCGGCGTGCCCAGTAGTTGTATGTCGGGCGGTTGAGCAACTCGACAAGGCGGTCGGGAATCTGGCCGCCCGCGTTGAAACGCTCGTCGATGATAAGGGCCTCCTTATGCCGCTGGGCGGCGAACTGGCGGAACAGCTCGCTCTGGCCGTTGCGCCCGGTATCGGGCACGTAGATGTAGCCCACGCGATTGCTCGTGGCCTGCTGGACCTTCCGGCGGTTCGCCTCGACCCAGGCGGCGGCGCGCAGTTCCGTTTCGCTGCTGAGCGGCTCCACAACGATCCGGCGAGAATTGCCGGCGTCGGGCGGAGAGCCAATCTCAAGCGTGACCGTCTTGCCGGCCAGTCCCTGCAACGCGGCCCACGGGTCCTTCGTGGAATCGACCCTCACCCCGTTGACACTGATAAGGTAATCGCCATGCTGGACTTCGATCCCCGGCCGTAGCAGCGGGCTTCGCTGTGTGGCGTCCCAGACGGCGCCTTCGTAGATGCGAGAGAACTGATAGAGACCCAGCGACTGGTCCAAAACAAAATCACAGCCCAGCAGACCCACCGAGACGCTGGGGCCCTTCTCGATATCGCCGCCGCGGACGTAAGCGTGCGAGGCGTTGAGTTCGCCGATCATCTCGCCGATAACGTAATTCAGGTCCTCTCGGTCCACCACGAACGGCAACATCGCCGCGTAGCGGGCGCGAATGGCTTCCCAGTTGAGTCCGTGCATGTTCGGGTCGTAGAAGAAATCCCGCTCGATCCGCCAGGCCTCGTTGAACAACTGCGTCCATTCCGGACGGGGCTCAATCCATGCCTCTAGATCGCTCGTCGCCAGTTTGCCGGTGTTGTTGTTGCCGCCGTTCTTGGCCAGCGACGCGATTCCGTAGGTTGAGCCGCTCTTGTAGATGAACTTGTTGCCCGCGCAGGAGACCTCATAATCGTCCACGTCCGCCATGATGATCTCTTCCTTGCGGCTCTCGATATCATAGTAGCTCAGGACGGTCTGGCCGTGCTTGGCTGCGCCTGCCGGCGGGCGCCTGAGATAAACCAGTTTGCCCTCCACCGCGCGGAGCTTCTTGAGGTTGCCGGCGTCAACCGGCAACTCGACAACGCGCCGTTCGATATCCTCGAAGTCAATCGCGTCCGACTCCACCGAACTATCCGCGTTTGCCTTGCGCTTGGCCCCGTTTCCGCCGGAGGCGCTGTCATTGGCGTCGTCGGACCGGCCGTCGACAGTCTCCTCATCGCTTCGCGGGGCGATGGGGGATTCGACGGTCTTACGCAGGGTCACGGCGTAGAGC
>DSDB01000074.1 GCA_011057845.1 Phycisphaerales bacterium
ATCTGCACCACGGACATCGGCATTGGCATCCTCGCGCACTGCGCGCTGAACAAGCAACTCTCGGCCGTCTACAAGGACCTTCTCACATACTCATTCGAGGGCAACGAAATCTACATCATCCCGCGGGAGCGTTTCCCCGATGCTTTCGTCGGCAAGACCTTCTCCGAATGCGCCAACATGTTGTACCAGAACCGCGACGACAGAAACCCCGTGGTCCTGCTCGGCGTCCGCCGGGACGACAAGGTGATCATGAATCCCCGGCGTGGCGCCGCCGGAGTGCCCAACGAGGAATTGAGGATCGAAGAGACCGATGCCCTGATCGCCATCGCGTTTACATCGCCCGACCTGAGATCGCGCTTTGCCTCTTCCGGCGAGGGGGCTTGAGAAGACCGCACGCCGCGGCTCAGGCATCAGCGGAGCCATTTGAGTTTGATGATCCCCCCGGTATCCTGGGCGATGTAGATGTATCCATCCGGATCCACGGTGACACCTTCCTGATTGTCACCCGGAAAGGCGTAGACCTCCAGAAGTTCGTAGTTGCGCGAGTATACCAGCAACGTGTTGGTTGAATCGCTGACGACGAGCAGGCGGTCCGTCCGGGCGTCGTAGTTCAGCGCGGACAAGTCGATGATCCCCGGCGAGAACCAGCCGAGGATCCTGGGCTCGGACGCGACGTCTCGAAGCGGCAGTTCCACCTGGAACACCGCCGAGATGTCCTGTTCATTCGTAAGCGTGAAGGCCTGGTTGGCCACAAGGAAGATGCCACCCTGGGGGTGCGTATCGTCGGGAACGAAGGTAATCCCCTCAATCCCTTCGCCGCCGGCCGCCAGGAGGGTTCGTCCGTCGAATTCCCTTGGAATGGAAAACTCCCGCAGGATCGCAAAACTCTCCGGATCGACCTCCAGCACCGTTTCGGCCTCCTCGACGGCCACGTATAGAAGGCCCGTTGCCGGATCACACGTGATGCCTTCCAGGTCGGCGTCGCGCAAATGCCCCTGCTTGACCGGCGTCCCGTCGGTGGCGATTTCGCAGATATCGCCCTCATCGCCGATGACGAAGAGGGTCTTCCTCAGGGGGTGCCAGACGATGCCGGAGGGCTCATTGAAGCCGATCTGGTCTATGTCGCCGACCCATTTGTTGGGGAAGATGATTCTCGAGAGGATATCCTGCGGGGTCGGATCGCTCGCGCATCCGTTCAACAGGGTGACACCCAGCAGTACGGCCGACAGACACAGACAACGACATACGCACATCAGAAACATCTCCTTGTAAACGGTTTCCGGGATTCGCCGCCGGCGACCCGATGGTATGGCACCCACTGGGTCTTACGGCAAGACCGTCCGACCCCACCGTATCCCGGCACACGGCGAACCGGCAACTGCCGCAGGGTCGCGGAAGCATACGGGAAAAGGGCGGTTGACGCAACAAAAAAGTCGTCGAGGGCGTCGGTTGCCTGTTGGACCGGTGTTTTGCCCTGTTTGCGTCGGAATAACACGGCAAAAGGGCCTCGGAGCGGCCGGGCCGCCGGGTATGGCAGTATCCGGCCGACAGGGCGTTGTTTTTCACTTGCCCCGGCGTGCCGGTTTAGGCTACAATTGAGAAATGCGTGCTTGGTCGAAGATAGTGGGTATGGCTGTCTCGATTCAGGATGGAGCCGACGACATGACGCGATGGATTTGAAAACCGCGTTCGGAGAAGTTCGGTGATGGAAGGAAAAGAGACTATGGCTTCGTGTACAGCGTCGTTCAGGCATCCGCGTTCTTTGATGGCGAAGACACTTGGGATTATGCTTGCCGGGATAGCAGCCGTGGTGGCGTTGGCGGTCGTTGAGGATGTCTGTGCTTCTCCGGCGGGAGCCACCGATTCGGCCGCCCCCGGGCGAGCGGGAGGCGCCGACAGTGTGATTATCGGACAGAGGGGGGCCTTTGAGCCGGATGAGTTGGCCGGAGTGCTGGAGTCCGTAGATCGCGGACTGCCGAGGGCATCGGCGCCAGACGCCTCGACCGTGACGATGATCGTCGCCAAGGCCGAAGAGGCCCCGGCGGCGCCCGAGCCCGCTGCACCACCGGCGGAAGCGGCGCCACCCGATGCCGCCGCGCCGCCCGCTGAGCAAACCCCACCGGCCTCTCCTCCTGCGGCGGCCGCCGCCGCGCCGGAGACGCAGGCCAAACCGGCCAGTTTCACGACCCTCGTTGCGCTGCCCAAGCTCAGCAACACCGAGTTCAGCGAGATGAGCGAGCAGCTCGCCATGTCGCTAGGGTCGGAGTTGGGCTACCTGGCGGCCTCAACGGCGGTGGCCCATTGGCTTCCGGCGTCTCCGGCGGGTCTGGTTGGCGTGCGGACGCTGACACGATGCGAGGCGGAGCAGACATACGTCCTGCGTTTCGGATGCCGGTTGTTCATATCGCAGCCGTCGCAGCTCTGGGTGATGGGCGTCATTGTCGCGGAAGACGGAACATTGACCATCAATCCGGACATGGCGCTTGTCGAGCCGCAGGTGACGAAGATGATCGCCTCCCTGAACGAGATGCGGACCGGTCTGGGCATTCGCGATCTGGAGGCGAAGATGGTTCAGCTGAGCTACGTGGACGCCGACACGGCGATTACCATGCTGGGGAGCCTCGGGGTGACAACGGCGGACAAGACGCCGGCGGCCATCGAGTTCGCACAGCTTCCGTATGTCATGAAGGTGCCGGACCCCTCCAAAGAATACACGGGGCTCATCGGCGAAAAGACCACCGCCGCCAAGAGCAAGCTATCCCTGGCGCCCGGCGTCGCCTCGGACTTGGCCGACAACACCATCGCCTCGCCCATGACGCAGCTCCTGGTGATGTTCCACCCGGCGCATCCCGAGCAGTTCAGCGAGGTCCGCCGGCTGCTGGACACGTTTATCGACCGGCCTGCGCGGCAGATATTCATCGAAGCGATGGTGCTCGAAATCAGCGAGGAGGGGCTGAAGGAGCTCGGCGTCGAATGGGAGCTGAAGGATGCGATCATCGACATCAAGGGCGGTGCCCAGAACGCCGGGCTCGCCAAAGACACGCTCAAGGTCAATTTGAAGGACACCTCGCTCGTCCACCGCATCTTCAACGGGCAGGTGCCGTGGGACTGGAATGTGACCATCCGCGCCCTGATCCGCGAGGGCAAGGCGGAGGTGCTCTCGCGTCCCAGCGTCCTGACGCTGGACAACCGCCAGTCCACCATCCGTGTCGGCACGGACGTGCCCGTCGCCAGCAGCCTGGAGGGCATGACCGCGTACGCCAACCGGGTCAGTTTCAATTTCGAGTACCTGCCCATCGGCATCCTTCTGAACATCCGCCCGCGGATCAACGAATCCGGCAGCGAGGTCAGCATGTTGATCGACACCATCGTCTCGGCCAAGGTGCCCGGCCAGGACCTGACCATTCGCGCCGGCACGGACGGCATGCCGCTGGCCTCGGCCCCGACCGTATCGACCCGCCGTGTGCAGACCTACAGCCGCATCGGCAACAACACGCCGCTGATCATCGGCGGCCTGGTCGCCCGCGAGACGATTCAGACGGTCGATAAGGTGCCCCTTCTGGG
>DSDB01000666.1 GCA_011057845.1 Phycisphaerales bacterium
ATCTGCATCTCGCCACCGGGCGTATGGGCGATGGCGATCAGGAGACGGTTGGCCCTGGCCTGTTTCGTCCTTGTGACACCCACCCAGGCGCCGATGAACCGTCCGGCAATGCCGATGGCCAGGATGAAGACCACCAGAAAGAGGTCGAAGCCGCTGAAGAAATCGATCTTGAGCCCGATCGTGGCGAAGAACAGCGGCACAAAGATGGCATGCACCATCTGGGAGATGACATTGCGGGACCGCTCGGACAGGGCCTGCGATTCACCGGCCATGATGCCCGCGATGAAGAACCCGAACAGGGCGTGAATACCGATCTTGAGGGTGACGCTCCCGCACAGCAGCCCCAGCAGACAGACAAACGTCAGCGAGGAGCCCGGCTCCGGGAGGTTACGGGCCTGCATCTTCCGGATGGTCCAGTCGGTCGCCCGACGCCCGACACCCAGGCACAGAAAAGTAAAGGCCACCGTGAAGACCAGGATGAAGACGGCCTGCCCGACATTCAGGCCCGTCTGGGTGACCAGCCCGAGCACCAACGTGAAAATGACCCAGCCGATGATGTCGTTGAGCGACAACGCGCACATGATCAGGAAGCCCAACTCCGTCTTGTAGAGGTTCAGGTCCTGGAGCACGCGGGCGGTTGCCGGCAGCGCGCTGATGGTCATGATGGTCGCCACGAACAGGCAGAACAGCAGCCGCTGGTCAGGCCGGCCCAGGTACTGATCGGGCAACAGCATACTGAAAGAGAAGGCGATGGCGATGGGCACGATCACGTCATACATCGTGATAACGGCCGCGTCGCCGCGCTGCCGCCAGGCGCTGGAAAAATCCATCTCCAGCCCCGTCTTGAGCAGGAAGAAGAAGATGCCGAACCACGCGACGGTCTCCAGCATGGTCTGCTGGGTTACATTGTCGGGAAAAACGGCCGCATGGACGCCGGGCAGGAACCGACCCAGCACCGTCGGGCCCAGAAGGACGCCCACCAGGATCTCGGCCGTAATCGTCGGCTGGTTCCAGCGGCGCAGCACCTCCCCCAGGGCACGCGCCAATCCCAACAGCAGAAAGATCTGCAACAGAAACAGGAGTATGTTGTCTTCGCTGAGGTAGTGTTGCATAAGACGACTCAAGGCTCAGGACTCACGACTCAGGACGTACGGTGTTGTCCATCGGGGCCGACGGGGCATGTCCGCCGCGGCCGAATCACAGCAACATCGCGGCAACGCTGAAATAGATGACGATCGTGCCCAAGTCCGCGAGGGCCAGGGTCACCGGCCCGGCGGCGATCTTCGGGTCGAGTCGAAGAATATGCAACGAAGCCGGGACCGTCAACCCCCAGAAGGCGCTGGCCAGAATCACCAGCAGAATGCTGCCGCTGATGACCAGGGCCGCCGGCCCGGCCCCATGCCACAGACAGACCACCAAACCGACAAGGATGGCGCACCCGCCCCCGAGCAGACAGGCTGTGGCCAGCTCGCGGCGGAGCGCTTGCAGGTACCATTTCAGCGTCGGCCGCGTGAAACGCAGAACGTGGATCGTCACCGTCATGGATTGGATGCTGACGCTCTCACCGAGGCCCAGAACCAGCGTCAGAAAGAACGCCAGCACCAGACTGCGGGCCAGAGTGACATCATACGCGCCGGCCAGAACGGCGCAGAGCGTTCCGCTGGCCACCGTCGCCAGCAGCCACGGGAAGCGGAACTTGAACACGCGAAGCACGGAAGCGTTGCGCACCTGCGAAACGCGAAAGCCGATCAGTTCGAAGACCTCGCCCGTCTTCTGGCGGTCCAGCGCGTCGAAATCCCTCTCCGCGAACATCCCGACGTCGACAACGCCCTCGATGTGTCCTTCCCCATCGACAACCGGCAGCGCCAGCAGTTTCGTGCGGACGAGGATCTCGTGCGCATCCAGAAGCGTCGCGTCCTTGGGGATGCTGACCACCCGGCCGATCATGATCTCGCCGATGCGCTGTTCCAGGGGCGCCGCCAGCAGGCGCCGCGTCGGAATCACTCCCACCAGCCGATCCTTGCTGTTGACCACATAGAAATAGACGATTCGCTCTCCGATGCCCTGCGACCGGATGCTGTCGAGCGTCTGTTGAACCGTGCAGTCTTCGCGCAGGACGGCCATGTCCCTTCGGGCGACGGACGAAACCGGGACAAACAGGTGTGGGGGAATTCTCTGGCCTGCCATTCACATTATCCTTAAACAAACGAGTTCTGACAAGCAGAAGCTACTTGCCTTTCCTAAAGGGGCGAAACGCTCGAAGAAACGGCGCGTCATGCCAAAAGCGGCGAGGCGGAAACTGCCCGCTGGCGACGGAGTTGACATCGCCGACGGTATAAAAAGCGTTGGGGTTGAAGCTCCGGATGATCTCGACGACGCGGGAGACCTCGCGGCGGGGCACGATGGTGAAGATGACCTTGACCGGGCCGCGGACGCCGCGCCCGTCGAGACTGGTCACGCCATAGTGGTCGGCCTGGAGTCGATCGACCAGCGGCTGGGCGTCATGCTGCGTGATGATACGGATAAGGGCCATGCCCAGCGAGAGCTTCTCCACAATGCAGATGCCCACGAAATTGCCCAGTGCGAATCCGCCGGCATAAGCAACGTAGCAGGCGGGGTTCTTGAGATTGGTCATGATCTGGCCGATGGCCAGCAGCCAGATCATGATCTCGCAGAAGGCCAGGATCGGGGCCAGATACTTCATGCCGCGAGAGATGAAGATGACGCGGATCGTCCCCAGCGTCACATCGACAACGCGCGCGGCGAAGATCGCGCCCGGCAGGATCAGCCAGCGGAAGGCGTCAAAATCAGCCGCGAGAACGTGCGTAAGCATCAGAGCCAGCGCTTCTTTCTGAAATACAGGAGCATGACGACGGCCACGGCGATCATCACGCACCAGACGGCAATATAGCCATACCTCCAGTCCAGTTCCGGCATACCCTCGAAGTTCATCCCGTAGATGCCGCAGATGAAGGTCAGCGGGATGAAGATGGTGGCGATGATCGTCAGGACCTTCATAACGGCGTTCATGCGGTTGCTGATGCTGGACAGGTAGATGTCGAGCATGCCGCTGACCATGTCGCGGAAGCCCTCGATCGTGTCGATGACCTGGACGGTATGGTCGTACACATCCCGCATGAACAGGGCCGTGGCTCGCTCCATCAGTGGCGTCTCGCTGCGCTGCAGGGCGCTGACGGCCTCTCGCAGCGGCCAGATGCTCCGTCGCAGGTTGATCATCTCCCGCTTCATGACGTGGATATTGCGAAGGGTCGCGTCGGTCGGGCATTCGATGAGTTCGTCTTCGACGGCCTCGATCCTCTCGGCCAGCTTCTCGAGGATGACAAAGTAACTGTCGACGACGGCGTCGATCAGGGCGTAGAGCAGGTAGTCCGCGCCCATCTTCCGGATGCGGCCCTTGCCGTTTCGGATGCGGTTGCGGACGCCGTCAAAGACGTCGCCGTATCGCTCCTGGAAGGTGATAACCACGTTGCGGCCGAGAATCAGACTGACCTGTTCGCTGTCGATGTTCTGGCTCTGCTCGTTGGAACTGAGCATCCGCAG